>JBCBOW010000050.1:0-8723 GCA_039821045.1 Pseudomonadota bacterium | reverse complement strand
TCGCTGCCCTCGAAGATCGAGCGCAGAGCAGCCGGCTGCGCGGACACAGGCTCAGCCTGCCAACGCTCCATCGCCGCGCGGTCCGGCCCTTGAGCGCTGCGCCGGTCTCCTGTCGCCAAAGCTTGTCTGAGACCTGAGACAATAAAGCCCCTCACTCCGCTTGCATCGCGGAAACGCACTTCTGTCTTGGCAGGGTGAACGTTCACATCGACATCTTGCGCGGGGATTTCGAGGAACAGCGCGAGCACTGCATGGCGATCACGCGCGAGCATATCTGAGTAAGCCCCACGCACCGCACCCACGAGCAATTTGTCCTTCACCGGTCGCCCGTTGACGAAGAGGTATTGGTGATCTGCAACACCGCGATTGTAGGTTGGCAAGCCTGCGAGGCCAGTGAGACGCATCGGCCCATGCCGCCCTTCGCGCATGAGATCGATCGCTACCGCGTTGTCTTTAAGCTCATGCGCGACGATCTGAGCCACACGGGTCGCGAGATCCTCACCCCTTTGTGTGACAAGCGAGCGCCGCGTCTTGCCTTCCACACTGTTTTGCAGCGTGAAAGCAATGTCAGGCCTTGCCATCGCAAGCCGTCGCACAACATCGAGACAAGCGATGTATTCGCTGCGCGGTGTGCGCAGGAATTTGCGCCGCGCGGGAACTTTGCCAAACAGCTGATCGACCCGCACGCGCGTGCCCGGGGGCACCGCCGCCGGCCCGTTCTCAAGCTCTTCGCCATGATCAGTGACGATCCGCCAGCCTTCGCTCGCATCAGGGACGCGGCTCTCAATGGTTAACCGCGCCACGCTGGCAATCGATGGCAGGGCTTCGCCGCGAAAGCCCAAGGTGGAGACCATTTCGATCGCGTCATCGGGCAATTTGGAGGTTGCATGGCGCTCCAAAGCGAGCGCGATTTCCTCAGCATCCATCCCGCAGCCATCATCGGTCACTTCAAGCCGGGTCAAACCGCCATCGCACAGCGCAATCGCGACTCGGTGCGCTCGGGCATCAATCGCGTTCTCCACGAGCTCTTTCAACGCCGCAGCCGGGCGCTCGACGACTTCGCCAGCGGCAATACGGTTGACCAAAGTGGACGGAAGACGGCGAATGCGGGGCATGTTCGCTCAAGCGTAGCGCTCAGCCGCCCCAAATTCGAGGGCAGCGGTGTATAATTACCAATACAGTCAACAAAAATTTTGGCCTTTTTGACAAGCTTTCGCTAGGCGAACAGGGAGTTTGCCGCTGCGGGATCATCAGCGCGTGAGGGGGTCTTGCGCGCGTCGGCTTCCTCCCCCGCGAAAAATGGAAAAATGAGAATATGAGCTTTTTTGCCAACCTGTTCAAATTCGGCTCGCAAAATATGGCGATCGATCTGGGGACCGCGAACACGCTGGTCTATGTCCAGGATCAGGGGATTATCCTTAACGAGCCAAGCGTTGTTGCGATTGAAACGATCAATGGGATCAAGCGGGTCAAAGCTGTTGGCGATGACGCGAAGATGATGATGGGCAAGACGCCGGACACGATCGAGGCGATCCGCCCATTGCGCGATGGCGTGATCGCGGACATCGAAATCGCCGAGGAAATGATCAAGCACTTCATCCGCAAGGTGCACGGCAAGCGTAATCTGTTTCGCTATCCAGAGATCGTCATCTGCGTTCCCTCCGGATCGACTTCGGTGGAAAAGCGCGCGATCCGCGATGCGGCCTCCAATGCAGGCGCATCCGAGGTGCACCTGATCCTTGAACCGATGGCGGCCGCGATTGGCGCTGATATGCCAGTGACCGAACCGGTAGGCTCGATGGTCGTCGATATCGGCGGAGGCACCACCGAGGTTGCAGTGCTCTCGCTTCGCGGCCTTGCCTACACCACCTCCGTGCGCACAGGCGGCGACAAGATGGACGAAGCGATCGTTTCTTATGTCCGCCGACATCACAACCTCCTGATCGGCGACAGCACCGCTGAACGGATCAAGAAGGATTACGGTATCGCGGTTGTCCCTGATGATGGCGCGGGCGAATCAATCACGCTCAAAGGCCGCGATCTTGTGAACGGTGTCCCTAAAGAGATCACCATCAACCAGGCGCATGTGGCCGAAGCCTTATCCGAACCGATTGGCGCGATTGTCGAAGGGGTGCGGATTGCGCTTGAAAACACCGCGCCTGAATTGGCAGCCGACATTGTTGACCAGGGCATCGTGCTCACCGGTGGCGGAGCGCTGATCCGTCGTCTGGATGAGCATCTGCGCGAAGAGACCGGCTTGCCTGTCTCGATCGCTGAAGATCCGCTCACCTGCGTCGCTGTGGGCACCGGGCGTGCCATGGAAGATCCGATCTATCGCGGCGTTTTGATGACCGCTTGATCACCGAGTAACGCGCTAGCAGAGAGGAACCCATCTTATGGCGCCGCCGTCATCGCGCCGATCGGGCTTTTCGAAGAAGGCGCAATATTCAGTCTTCACAGGCTATTTGCTAGCAGGGCTCGGCGCGCTTCTTGGCCTTGGCTTGCTGGCGCTTTCCTTTTGGCAACCGGGCGCGCTTTCGCCTTTGCGCGGAGCCGCGCAGGATGTCGTCTCGCCGGTGGGGGAAACCACAGCTTCGGTGCGCGCGGGCTCAGGCACGGCTTGGGACACAGTTTCGGCTTTCTGGAATGCGGGCCGCCAGAATGCGACCCTTCGTGAAGAGGTGGAGATCGCGCGCATCCGCATCGCTGAGGCCGAAGCTGTCGCGGCTGAAAACGAACGCCTCAAATCGCTTCTCGCGCTCGCCAAAGGGGAGATAGAGCCGGTCGTCACAGCGCGGCTTATCGGTTCAAGCTCCTCGAGCGCGCGGCGCTTTGCTTATCTGGGCGTTGGCAGGGTCGATGGAGTGAAGGTTGGAATGCCGGTGCGCTCGGCCCGCGGCGTTGTTGGCCGAGTTCTTGAAGTGGCCCGTGCATCATCGCGCGTGCTGCTTTTGACTGACAGCGAGAGCGTGTTGCCGGTGCGCCGCGCGGCTGACAACACCGCTGCTTTTGCCGAAGGGCGCGGCGATGGATTTTTGCGCGTGCGCTTGATCAATCTGGGGCTCAACCCGCTTGAGGAGGGGGATGTCCTCGTCACCAGCGGCGCGGGCGGATATTACCGGCCCGGCGTCGCGGTTGCCATAATCAGCGAGCTGACCCCCGATGGCGGCTTGGCGCGCCTGATTTCCGATCCTTCCTCTACCGACTTTGTCTCGGTCGAGCCGATCTATGAGCCGGTTGCCGTGGAGGCTTCGCAAACCCCTGATACCCGCCGCTTTGGTGACGAACTCGATGGAGCGGTTGGCGAATAATGGAACGGCTTGGTGCCCCTGTAAGATCGGATCGCTACGCCAACCGGATCAACCGGGTGCAATCACCCTTGCGCGCGAGCAGCGTGCCTTATGCGAGCATATTGCTTGGTTCGCTCATTCCGTTCCTGTTTCTCGCTGACGTGCTGCCAATTGTCCCCCCGCTGGGCTTTTTGATGCTGATAGGATGGCGGATTATGCGGCCCGGTCTGCTGCCGATCTGGCTCGGCGTTCCGCTGGGCGCGTTTGACGATCTGTTCAGCGGCCAACCCTTTGGCAGCGCAATCCTCTTGTGGTCGATCGCAATGATTGTTCTCGATGCTGTTGAGCAGCGTTTCCCATGGCGCGGGTTTTGGCAGGATTGGTTCAGCGCGGGTCTAGCGATTTTCGTGTATATTATCGCAGCGATGGTGGTTTCTGGCGCTCCTTTGACTGTTCACATGGCGATTGCGGCCCTTCCGCAGCTGGCGCTCTCGATCCTGCTTTACCCAATTGTCTCCTCGGTCATCGGATGGCTGGACCGGTTTCGCTTGGCGCGGGCGCGGAGGATCGGCTGATGGATTGGTTCTCCTGGCGCAGCGGCACGTCAAAGCAGCGTCCCATCGTCAACGCTTCGACGCTCAAGAACACGTTTGATCGGCGCAGCATGCTGGTTGGTACGGTGCAGGGCGGCATAGGCGTGCTGTTGGCGGCGCGCATGGGCTATCTCGCTATTGCCGAAAACGAGAAGTACCGGCTCGAATCCGAAAGCAACCGCGTCAATCTCACGCTCATCCCGCCGCGCCGGGGCTGGATCCTTGATCGCGATGGGGCCCCCCTCGCCTCCAATCGGGCGGATTTCCGCGTCGACATCATTCCAGAGCGGCTCACCGACGCCGATCGGATGATCGATCAACTCGGCGATCTTCTCGGGCTTGAAGCGACACGCATCGCTGACATCAAATCCGAAGTCGGCCGATCGCGCGGGTTTGCCCCCATCGAAGTCGCCAGCGGGCTCGATTACGAGCAATTCGCAGCACTCAGCGTTCGCTTGCCCGATATGCAGGGCGTTGTGCCGCAGCGGGGGTTCTCGCGCTTCTACCCCACCGCCTCCAGCGTTGGGCACCTGATCGGCTATGTCGGCCCGGCATCAGCTGAAGAATATGAGCAGGATCGCAATCCGCTGCTGATCACACCGGGCTACAAGATCGGCAAAGACGGTCTTGAGAAGCAGTTTGAGCAGGAACTGCGCGGCGTTGCAGGCGCGCGCCGGGTTGAAGTCACTGCCAGCGGGCGCATCGTGCGCGATCTGGAAACCCGCGATGACATTCAAGGTGATCCGGTCAAGCTGACGATCGATGGACCCTTGCAAGACTATGCAGCGCGGCGCATCGGGCTAGAGAGCGGATCGGTGGTCGTGATGGATTGCGACACCGGCGATCTCTTGTGCATGGCCTCGATGCCCAGCTTTGATCCCAACAGCTTCTCCGATGGGATCGGCAGCGTTGAATATGCGATGCTGCGCGAGGATGAGCGTGTGCCGCTGCGCAACAAGGTGCTCAAGGGACTCTATCCGCCCGGCTCGACAGTCAAACCCATGCATTGCATGTCGTTCCTCAAGGCAGGGATCGATCCGGAAGAGACCATCGTGTGCGGCGGCGGGCGCCGTATCGGCAATCGCTTTTTCCGGTGTCACTCAAATCACGGCACTGTGAATATGAACAAGGCGATCGCGCAAAGCTGCGACAGCTATTTCTATCACTTTGCCCAAAAGGTCGGGTTTGATCAGGTCGCAAGCTTCGCCAAGGAGCTGGGTATGGGGCAGGAATTCCCCTTGCCGGTCACCAGCCAGTTTTATGGCACCGTGCCTGATCCTGAATGGAAGCAGCGCAAATTTGATCGCCCATGGGAGCCGTTTGACACAGTCAATGCATCGATCGGCCAGGGCTATTATCTTGGCAGCCCCTTACAACTTGCGGTGATGAGCGCGCGGCTCGCCACCGGCAAGATCATCAATCCAAGACTGATCCTGAACGGCGCCCCAAGCGCCTTTTCCAGCCATAATTTCAAGACCGAAGAGATCGACTATATCCGCCAGGCGATGAGCGATGTTGTGAACGGATACGGCACCGCAAGGCGCGCGCGCCTGCCGATCGAAGGGGTTGAGATGGCGGGTAAGACCGGGACAGCGCAAGTCGTGAGCTTGAGCGTTTCGGATGGGCGAACCGGCCCGTGGAAGTATCGCGACCATGGCCTGTTCGTCTTCTTCGCCCCGCTGGATAAGCCCAAATATGCCGGCGCGGTCGTAATCGAGCATGGCGGCGGATCGGGTTCGGCCTACCCCATTGCGCGCGATGTGATGACTTTCCTGTTCGATCCGCAAAAGGGCTTGGATGCGCTGCGTGCTTTGGAGCAACAATGGGGCGGAACCGCGCAGCAACGGCTCGACAAGCGCTACGCTGCCTATGCTGCCGAGCGCGGAGCCAGCGTGGTCGCACCTCCCAAGCGCGACGAAGATATCTTTGACCGGGTCGAAGCCGAAGCGCGACTCGCGGCCGCGCAGAGCGAAGCTATCGCCGATGATGTAATCGTCCCACGCGGTGACGGCGGCGCAGGATCGCCCCCGCCCGATGCAGCGATAGGCTCAGAATAGTGAGCACTTTCGTTCCCGAGCCGATCGCACGCCAGCCCTGGGGGATGCTGATCCCGCTCTTCTTGCTGGTGGCTTTTGGCGCGGCGGTGCTGTTTTCTGCCGCCGGCGGATCAATGCAACCCTTCGCCAGCTCACACTTGATCCGCTTTGCCGTCTTCCTTGTGATGGCGCTTGTGATCGCCTCGCTCCCACGAGAGCTCGTCAAGTTCCTGACATATCCGGCCTATGTCATTGTCCTCGGAATGCTTGTGCTGGTGGAAGCCATGGGCGCGCTTCGCGGCGGGAGCCAGCGTTGGCTCGATCTGGGCTTTATGGTCCTGCAGCCCTCAGAGCTGATGAAGCCGGTTATCGTCGTCACGCTCGCGCAATTCTATGCCTCGCTGCCGGTGGGCATGATCACGAGCTGGCGCGCGCTTTTTGGACCCGGCGCGATGGTCATGCTGCCCGTGGGTCTCGTGTTGATGCAGCCCGATCTTGGCACCAGCCTTGCGATTGTGTTTGGCGGCGCGGTTGTGATGCTGCTCGCAGGCTTGCCGATGCGTTGGTTCGTCGGCGCAGGAGCAGCGGCGCTTGTGGCCGCACCGATCGTCTTCTTTTACGGCCTCAAGGAATATCAGCAGCGCCGGGTGCTCACGATGTTCAACCCCGAAGCCGATGCCCTGGGCGCAGGCTATCACATCACCCAGTCAAAAATCGCGATTGGCTCCGGCGGCATCTTTGGCAAAGGCTTTAACAACGGCTCGCAAAGCCACCTGCAATATCTCCCAGAGCCGCAGACCGATTTTGTGTTTGCAACGATGGCAGAGGAATGGGGGCTTATCGGCGGATTGTTCGTGCTTGCGGTATACAGCATCATCCTGCGCTGGGGCATGGGCGTTGCGCGCGCAAGCCAGGATCGCTTTTCCAGCCTGCTCGCCGCTGGGATGGCGGCGACGATCTTCTTCTACATCGCCGTCAATCTGATGATGGTGATGGGTATGGCACCGGTGGTGGGCATCCCCTTGCCTTTTATGAGCCATGGCGGCTCTTCAATGCTGACCAATATGATCTGCATCGGCGCGCTGATGATGGTCAATCGCTGGAATCAGCGCGCGCCGCGCGGCGGATTTGCCCAGTAAAGGCGCCGAGCCAGCGGCGTTTTGCAGCGCCGCTACCCTAAACGTTCACCAGGCCCAGCTTCAGAGCCTTCACCGTTGCGCCCACGCGATCTGAAGTGCCAAGCTTGGCATAGACCCGTTTCGAGTACGTCTTCACGGTGTCTGGCGAGAGCTCGAGTATTGCAGCGATCGTTGCGATCGATTTGCCGCGCGCGATCCATTGCAGCACTTCGCGCTCGCGCTCGGAGAGGTCAGGCGCCGCCTCCATCGCATCCAGCAGCACACACACCCTTTGATGTGCGGCCTGGGGAACAGCGCGGACAATACCCATCTCAACCGACCCGATCTCTTCAATCGGCACACCAAAATCGAACGAGGCATAGGCGTTGCGCCCGCGCGGACCATAAAGCGGCAAGCCAAATCCGTGGATGAAGCCCGCTTCGCGCAGCGCTTCGAAGAATGCATCATTCGCGCTCGTGTTTGGCCCCTGACGCTGAGCCTCTTTCCAGGTGAGCAAGGCCCCATGTTGCATTGTGCGTTCAGGAATCGGATCGCTCAGCCTGAAATCCGCCTCATCATAACGATCCAACCACTCGCGATCATAGCCGCGCGCATAGATCATCGTTTCAGGCGAATTGGCGGCGTCAAACTGCGGGGTAAAATGATAGCTCTGGCGGATGACACCTTGCGCCTCGCACACGCGGATAACGGTGCGCAGGATCTCGCCAAGGTCGCTAAGCGCCTCGATCTGAGCGTAGTGCCGTTGCATGATACATCTCTCTACAGCAAGTCCCCCGATTGGGCGACTTTCCGTAGCCGTCAACTTCCCATATTTGGCCGCCATCGGACACAGCGTTTAGCAATTAGAGCGACGAGGCCTCGCATCCCCCCGCAGGGCTTTGACGCTGCCGGTGCGTTTGCCAGGGCGCACCGGCCACTCCGCTTGCCTGGAGCCGATCATGTTACGTTTTAGCACTCAGGAGTACACGATGTTTGGGTCGGGTCGAAAAGACACGCGTGCGCCACAGCCGCCAGCGCAAAGAGCAGAGAAAGCGACGACGCGCGCGGGCGAGGAAAAGCTTCTGACCGCGCTCTTGCTTGATGCTGTGCATCACCGGATGGGCAAGGGCCAGGCAACCACCTTGCGCGATCTACACACCTTGCTCGATGTACCCCAGCCCGTTGCGCTCAGGCTCGCTCGCAAGCTGGAGATCGATGGTCTTGCTGTTATCGAGCCGAACATCGTGGATGCCTTTGCAGCGGAAATCAGGATCACACCCGCATTGGTTACGAGCATGACCAAATCGCGCAATCCATGGTCGCCCAATCGTGATTGAATAATTGCGCTGCGCTCTTCGCCTCTTGATTAAGCGCGAGGGAACGCTAAATGCAGCGCCTCGCGTGATTCGGGACGCAGTCTTTGACGCCTCGGATACCAGCGCTTTTTCCGATGCTTTGATCGGTATGGACGCACTAGGGTTCGAACCTAGGACCCGCTGATTAAGAGTCAGCTGCTCTACCAACTGAGCTATGCGTCCATACCGATTTTCGGTCGGTGGCGATCCAAGGCGTCGAAGACTGCGTCCCGAATCGCTCCACCATTCGCGGAGCGCTGCAAATAGCGATCCTTTTGCCGTTGGCAAGAGGTCAGGCCGCGTCTTTATGAGCTACTTCGTCGAAACGCTC
>JBCBOW010000049.1:0-8881 GCA_039821045.1 Pseudomonadota bacterium | reverse complement strand
CGGCAACATCATCGTGACCGGCACCAAAACGCAGGATCCGGAAAATGTTCAGGACGTGCCGCTGGCTGTCACCGCGTTCAATTCCGATACTCTCGAAGCGTTCAAGGTGCGCGATATTCAGGGGCTCGGTTTCCAGGCGCCCAACGTCTCGCTGGATCAGATCGGCACCAGCCGCGGCACCGCAAACTTCTCAATCCGCGGTCTGGGCATCAACTCATCGATCCCGTCGATTGACCCCACGGTCGGCGTGTTTGTCGATGGTGTCTATCTCGGAATTAACGGCGGCGTTGTGTTCGATATCTTTGACGTTGAGAGCGTCGAGATTCTGCGCGGCCCGCAAGGTGTCTTGTTTGGTCGCAACGTGACCGGCGGCGCCGTTGTGCTCAACACGACCAACCCGACGAATGAATTTCGCGGCAACTTCCGCGCGGCTGTCGACGGCCCGATCGACGAAGGGCGCGGCGGGGAAAACTACACGATCAGCGGGGTGCTCTCCGGCCCGATCGTGGAAGATAAGCTGCTCTTCAAGGTCGCCGCTTATCATAACAATGATCGCGGTTACTTCGAAAACCAGTTTGACGGATCAAACCTCGGCGAGGCTGAAACCACCATCGTGCGCGGCGCGCTCGAAGGTCGGTTTGGCAATCTCACGCTGACCGGCAAGATCGACTTTTTCGACAGTGAAGGCGATGGCCCCAACGGCCAGAACCGTGGTTTCTTCGAGCGCGACAGCTTTGACATCGCGATCGACAATGTCGGCTTTTACGACACCGAAATCCTCACCACTTCGCTCACAGCCGAGTGGGATATTGGCCCCGGCACACTGACCAATATCTTTGGCTATCGCGATTACTCAGCGGCAACGCAGGCTGATATCGATGCGACCACGGCGCCGCTGTTCAATTCAGGCACGCTTACCGAGCAGGATCAGGTTTCGAACGAGCTGCGCTACGCCGTTTCGACCGACACGTTCGACCTGACCGTCGGCGGCTTCTGTTTCGATCAAACATTGGCCTATGATGAAGACAGAGCCTTTGGCAGCCTCGACCCCGTCCTGTTTGGCGGTGGCCGGCAGGATCACCGTGTCCTCGGCCTGTTCGCAAACGGCCAGTTCTATCTGACTGACGCGTTCTCGATCATCGCCGGTATCCGCTGGAGCGAAGAGACCAAGGACGCAGCGATCACTTACATTGCTGGCCGCGCACCCTGCTCGGTTGTCGAAGGCACGTGCCCGACCGGCACAGCGCCCTTCACGCCCGGCCAGGAGACCGACGGCTTTGAAGATGAGGTGACCTTCACCAATGTCTCGCCCAAGCTGGGTGTGCAGTATGAGTTTGCCTCAAGCCAGGTCTACGCACACTGGACGCGCGGCTTCCGTTCGGGCGGCTACAACTTCCGCATCACGAACATCCCGGGCTTTGAAGCGGCGGTCGTCGCGAATGGCGGGGATTTGTTCTTTGACGAAGAGCAGGTTGATAACTTTGAGATCGGCGGCAAATTCCAGACCGATGACGGCGTGCTGACCTTGAATGTTGCGGCCTATGTCACTCAGATCAAAGACATGCAGCGCGAAGTGAACGTGTCTGATCCGGGCGCGGGCGTGGTTCAAAATATCCTCAACACCGCAGATGCCACCATCACCGGGTTCGAGGCCGAAGCGCGCATTCGCGCGACGGACAGCCTGATCCTCACCGCGAATGTCGGCTTCATCAACGATGAGTATGACGAGATCCTGTTCGATATCTCGGGCGATGGCGTGATCGATCAGACCGACCTTGATCTGCGCATCCCGCGTGTGCCTGAGACCACGTTCGGCTTTGGCTTCCTGCATGAGCTTCTGCTTGGCGGCGGGAACGAAATCCTCACGCGCGCCAACTTCCAGTTCCGCGATGAGTTTGCGTTCACAGACGATAACCTCGGCTTCATCCAGAGCATCAACAATCTCGAAGCCAACATCACCTGGGTAACGCCGCTCGAAGGTTTCTCGCTTTCGCTCTATGGCCGCAACCTGCTAGATGAAGTGCAAGCGGGTGGCGATACGCAGCTGCCCTTTGGCGGACCGCTTTCCAACGGTGTCAACCAGCCGTTCGATCCGATCCCTGGCGCTGGCACATTCTCGCCGCTGGCGCGGGGCCGCAATATCGGTGTTGAGGCCGTATTTAAGTTCTAAATCCGCGCCTTAGCGGAAAGGAATTCGGGGCGCCCTTCGCAAAGAGGGGCGCCCTTTTTTCGTGTCAATCTTCCGCCATCAACAGCACCAGCGCGATCGCCTGATCGTCAAAGCCCACAAACGCCCATTCGATCGTGGCTTCAGAAATCGGGTTCCAGCCGAAGTCCATCCGGTTGGTCAGCATCGTGCAAGCGGCGGGGTTGAAGCATGCAACAAAATCGCGCGCGCATTGCTGAGCGGCCTCCTCTCCGAGCCATTCCTGGCTGGGGAAGACCATATTCTTTGTTAGCGCCCCGGCCATCGCCGCCACCGCAGAGCGTTCTCCGGTCTCGCTGGCAGGATCGAGCATCTCCCAGTTAAAGCCGATGGGTGTGAGCTCGTGCTTGGCGACGAACCCGTCTGCGATCGCGGTGTGCAGCCCTGCCGCGCCCTCAACGGCCTCGCGCTCAAACCGCAGCTCGCATTGCGCGTCGAGCTTTGCCCGCCATGCCACGATAAAGCGCTCAAGCTGAGCGAGTGTCTCAGCCATCAGCCGCCTCTCGGGCCAAACAGCGCCGTGCCCACGCGGATATGCGTGGAGCCCAATTGCACCGCCGTTTCATAATCGCCGCTCATCCCCATCGAGAGGCCTTCTACGCCGTTATCCTTCGCGAGCTTAGCCAGCAGCGCGAAAAACGGCGCGGGTTCAATCCCGGCGGGCGGCAAACACATCAGGCCTGCCAGCGGGATATCAGCATCGCGGACCTTCGCTAGAAAGGCTGGCACCTCGCTGATCGGGCATCCGCCTTTTTGATCCTCATCGCCAATATTCACTTGCACAAAACACGGCACTCGCCGCCCGGCCTTGTCCATCGCCTTGGCCAGCGCTTTCAAAAGGCTGGCGCGATCGAGAGAGTGGATCACGTCAAACAAAGCGATTGCTTCCTCCGCTTTGTTCGATTGAAGCTGACCGATGAGATGCAGCTCTGCATCGGGATAGGCCTCGCGCAATCCGGGCCACTTGCCCTGCGCTTCCTGCACGCGGTTTTCGCCGAAGACGCGGTGGCCGATATCAAGCAGCGGTTTAATCTTCTGCGCCGGGTGCGTCTTGCTCACCGCAATCAGGGTGATGTCTTCAAGCTCGCGCCGCGCCGGTTTGCACATGCGAGCGATATTGTCCTTAACGGCGGCGAGACGGGTGGCTGCATTCTCCATGGCGCGCGGCTATAAAGCAGGTGTGCGCCATAACCACCCCCTGCCCGATCTCTGGCTGCTTTCCGATGAGCGCAACGACGCTGCGCTGGAGACAGCGCTGCACCGCCTGCCGCGCGCGAGCGGGTTTATCTATCGCCACTATCACTTGCCTGACCCGCAGCGCTGGTCGCGGTTTCGCGCCTTGCGCCGGATCGCCAAAGCGCGCGGCCATGTGGTGATCCTCGCAGACAGCGCCCTGACGGCGAACGAATGGGGCGCGGATGGCATTTACGGCGCGCCGCTGAGCTTGTGGCCCAAGCGCCGCGGCCTGCTGCATATGGCAACCGCGCATGATGCACGCGAGATCGGCCTTGCCAATCAGCGCGGCGTTGATGGCGTGCTGCTTTCGCCTGTCTTTCCCACCCGCTCCCATCCCGGCGCGCCTGTGTTGGGGGCGAGCGGGTTTCGGATGCTCGCGCAGCTCTCTCAAGCGCCTGTCATTGCGTTGGGCGGGATGACGAGCGAGCGGGCGCGGGCGCTGCAATGGCCGCGCTGGGCGGCGATTGACGGGTTGAGCTAAAGCACGCCCTGTCGCTCGGCGCTTGACCCTCGGCCTGCGAGGATTCATGGTGTGTTCTCATCTGTCACCCGAGGATCAGCCCCATGGCCAGCCGCGCCGTATCTCCCCGCAAATCCCCCGCTGAATGGCGCGCAGGGCTGCGCCGTTCGATCAGACGCACCTTCCAGATGGCGGGTGCGGGCGCGCTCATCGCGCTGATGGCGTTTCTCGCGCTCTCGCTGGCGAGCTACACGCAGACCGATCCCAGCCCATCGACCGCAGCAAGCGGCGCTGACATCGGCAATTGGATGGGGCGCATTGGGGCATGGACCGCCGACCGCGTGCTGTTTTTCGTCGGATTGCCCGGCGTGCTGATCCTCCCGCTCCTTTATATCTCGGCGCGCAAGCTCTGGCGCGACGTGGAGCAGGATGAGGAATTGGATGCACCGGCGGAAGAAACGCGCTGGTGGCTCCCGCTCGGCATGCTCTTTCTTGCGATCATCCTCTTCTCAAGCGTGATGACGCTCGCCTTTACAGCGGCCGGCGGCACCTTGCCTGCAGGGCTTGGCGGGCTCGCTGGTCTGCTGGGCGCTGGCGCGATCGAAGCGGTCGCGGCGCGCTTTGGCCAAAGCGCTTCGGGATGGGTTATTCTGGGCCTTGCGCTCACAAGCCTTGCAGCCAGCGTCGGTCTGATCACGCGAGTCTTCGCCATTGACTGGCGCGCGCTGCTGACCCTGCCCAAGTTCGCGAGCGCTGCCTCGCTTTCGAGCGGATGGATTGGCAAAGCGCTCTCTTATCTGCCAGGAGTTCGCCTGGGTGAGCGACGTTTGGAGACCTATCCCGCCTCTGTGCCGGATAGGGATATGGCTGAGCTTGATGAGCCCGAGCCCCCGCGCGCGCCGGTTCGCGAAGACAGCCCGCGCCGCTCGCCGGAAATCACAGACCCCAGCGCTCCGCCCAAGCGCGCCGTCGCGGCGAAAGCGAACCAGCGCGACATGTTCGCAACCTTCGATCTGCCGAGCCTCGATCTCCTCGCTGAGCCGCCGACCGACAACGCGCCCAAGCTCGACAAGCTGGCGCTGGAGCGCAACGCACGCCTGCTCGAAAACGTGCTCAGCGATTTCAACGTCAAAGGCGAGATCACAGCGGTGCGCACGGGCCCGGTTGTGACGATGTATGAGCTGGAGCCTGCGCCGGGGATCAAGGCAAGCCGCGTCGTCGGCTTGGCAGAGGATATCGCGCGCAACATGAGCGCCATCAGCGCGCGCGTCTCGACCATTCCGGGCAAGACTGTGATCGGGATCGAACTGCCCAATGCGGATCGTCAGATGGTGATGCTCAAAGAGCTCGCCGCGTCCGCGCATTTTGCCGAGCATAGCGGCAATCTGCCGATCATTCTGGGTAAGGATATCGCCGGCGAACCGATCATCGCAGATCTTGCCGCCATGCCTCACCTGCTCGTCGCGGGGACAACCGGCTCGGGTAAATCGGTGGGGCTCAACTGCATCCTTTTGAGCCTACTCTACACTTTCACTCCAGCTGAGTGCCGCCTGATCCTGATCGATCCCAAGGTGCTCGAGCTCAAGAGCTATGACGACATTCCGCATCTCCTCTCCCCGGTGGTGACCGAGCCGCACAAGTCTGTGCGCGCGCTCAAATGGGCGGTGGAAGAGATGGAGAGACGCTATCGGATGATGAGCTCGATCAATTCGCGCAACATCAATTCGTTTAACGAAAAGGTCCGCGCCGCCGCCGCGAAGGGCAAGCCGCTTGGCCGACGGGTGCAGACCGGGTTTGATCCCGATACCGGCGAGCAGCTCTACGAAGAGGAACAGCTCGATTACGAACCGCTGCCGCAGATTGTGCTGATCGTGGATGAGCTGGCTGACCTTATGGTGACGGTGGGCAAGGAAATCGAAGTCCTGATCCAGCGCCTCAGCCAGAAATCGCGCGCGGCGGGCATTCACTTGATCATGGCCACGCAGCGCCCCTCGGTCGATGTCATCACCGGGGTGATCAAGGCGAACCTGCCCACCCGCATCAGCTTTAAAGTCACCAGCCGGATCGACAGCCGCACGATCCTTGGCGAGCAGGGCGCTGAGCAGCTGCTGGGCAAAGGCGACATGCTCTACAAGCCCAATACGGGCGCAATGGTGCGCGTGCATGGCCCATTTGTGAGCGACGAAGAGGTCGAAGCGGTGGCCGATTTCTGGCGCGCTCAGGGCACGCCCGATTATGTCGACGCGGTCACCGAAGAGCCTGAAGATGGCGGCGGGCTCAATTTTGAGGATGAGCTGACCGCCAGCGACAACCCCGAAGAGCGCAAATATCGCCAGGCCTGCCAGATCGTGATCGAGAACCAGAAGGCGAGCGGATCGTGGCTCCAGCGCCAGATGGGCGTGGGCTACAACACGGCGGCCAAGTGGATCGAGCGGATGGAGAGCGAAGGGCTTGTCGGCCCTGCCAACCATGTCGGTCGGCGCGAGATTTTCCGCGATCAGGACGGCAACCCAATCTAAGCGTGCGCGGCGCTGTGCGGCGCGGTGTGCACAAATACAACGCCTCTAATTTGTAAACTTTTGGCAATGGCTGCGTCACTTCGCAGTCGCAGCATTGTCACGGATCGCTGCCACGGGGGAGGTCTCTCTCCACCACGAAGGATCCCTCCATGCTTCGCATTACGCATTCAGCGCCTTTTGCGCGGGCCGCATCGCTTTGTGCGATCGCTGCCACGCTGATCGCCGCGCCGCACACCGCATTTGCTCAAGACGCCGAGGCCGCCGAAGAGCAGGACTTTGGCAATCAGATCATCGTCACCGCGCAGAAGCGCGAAGAGCTTTTGAACGATGTTCCCGTCACTTTGACCGCGCTCTCAGGCGAAAACCTGCGAGCGATCGGCATTGACGAGTTTGACGAGGTCGCCGCTTACATCCCCGGCCTGATCGTCCAGGAGCAAAGCCCGAACAACCCCGGCTTTGTTATCCGCGGTATCACTTCGGATTCAGGCAGCGCGCAGATCGCGCCGCGTGTCACGATCTATTACAACGGCATCGACGTCTCGCGTTCGCGCGGCTCCTACTTCGTCCTGTTCGACATTGAGCGCATCGAAGTCGTCAAAGGCCCGCAAGCCACCCTTTTCGGCACCGCATCGACCATCGGCGCAATCTCGGTGGTGACCGCAAAGCCGGAGCCGGGCTTTAACCGCGCCAATGCAATTTCTTTCGGCAATCTCGGCCAATTTGAAACCGATGGCATGCTCAACCTTGGCAACGACAAGATCGCTGCCCGCCTGGCTTGGACCGTTAAGCGCCGCGACGGCTACATTGAGAATATCGCTGGCGAGCCGGGCACGGCCTCCGAAGCCATTGTCGGCATCGATCAGGAAGATCTCAACGGCGTCGATCAATTCGGCGTGCGCGGCTCGCTGCGCTTTACGCCGACCGAAGACACGACGATCGATATCGTCGCAACCTATGAAGAGCAAAACAACCCGGGCACCGCTTTCATCTCGGGCACGATCCCGGCAACCGGGGGGGACACGAGCCCCTTCACTTTCTCCGAGCTCGGCGGCTCGCCCTTCAGCGCGGCCGTGCTCGGCGATGAAGAGCTGAGCCTTGATCGCTCGGTGTTCGACATCTCCGCTACGGTGGAGCACAGCTTCAACGAAAACTGGACGCTAACGACAATCGCTGGCTACCGCGAGTTTGACAGCGTCGAAGTGTTTGACGCAGACGGCTCAGCGCTGTTCTTCCTCGAATTTGCAGAAGACGCCGTGGGCGATCAGTTCAGCTTCGAGACGCGCCTGTCTTATGACAGCGACATGTTCCGCGGCTTTGTCGGTGTGAACTATTTCCAGGAAGACGGCACGCAAGGCGTCCCCTTCTCCACTGATGAGGGCACCTATCTGGCCTGCATCGATGGCGGGACAGCGGCGCTGGTCGGCAGCGTGGTCGGTGTCCCGGCAAACGAGGTGTGCAGCGGGCCGAACGCGCTGATCGCTGCGCCTCAGGCAACTGCGATCCTGACCCAGGGCGCAGCCACAGTGCTTCCTTATGAAAGCATCTTCGTCAATGGCGGCGACAACGATTCCTTCTCGGTCTTCGCTGATGCGACGCTGGTTCTGGATCGCATCGAGCTCACCGCTGGACTGCGCTACATCACCGAAAACCGCCGCAGCACGTTTTTCTCCGAGCAGCCGCTGAGCCAGCTCGCCGGTTTCCCGCTGCTGTTTGTACCGGGCACCAATGGCGAAACGCTCGAAGCCGATGACAGCTTCGATGCCTTCATCCCGCGTTTCAACGCGCTGTTCCGCGCCACTGATGAAGTGAACCTCTATGCGACTGTCTCAAAGGGCCGCCGCTCACCGGTCGTCGATCTCGATCAGTCGGGTGCGACGCTGATCGAAGGCGAAGACGTTTGGAACTATGAAGGCGGTATCAAAGCCTCGGTCGGCACGTTCAATGGCTCGCTGGGCGTCTACTTCCAGGATTACACCAACTTCCAGACCAGCTTCATCGATACAGCGGGCATGATCGTCCCGGTCAATGCGGGCGAGGCGAGCAACTTTGGTGTCGAAGCGGAAGCGGCCTGGGCGCCCACGCGCAATCTGCGCCTGTTCGCGAACTATGCCTACATCGATGCTGAGATTGACAGCCCTTCAGACCAGGCCGGAGCGGCGCAGTTCGTCGGTTCGCGCTTCCGCTTGACGCCGGAGCATTCGGCCAGCGGCGGCTTTGATGCGACCTTCCCGATCGGCGATGGCGGGGTCGAACTCTTCATGACGCCGAGCGTTACCTATCAAAGCCGTGTGTTCTTCGAGCAGCCCAACGATCCGGACAATCCGATGCTGAGCGAAGACGGCTACGCGCTCGTCAACGTGCGCGCCGGCGTGCGCTTTGGCGATGGCCGCTTTGCGCTGACCGCATATGCGCGCAACCTGTTTGACGAGGAATACCTCATCGATGCGGGCAACACCGGCG
>JBCBOW010000048.1:0-8900 GCA_039821045.1 Pseudomonadota bacterium | reverse complement strand
GCTCAACCGGCAATGTCTCCAGCAGCAGCTCCTCGTCGAGCTCTTCCTCCAGCTCATCCTCGTCTTCGTCGAGCTCCAGCTCGTCTTCGAGTTCTTCAGGGGGCGACACGAGCACTGGAGGAGCAACCACCAGCGGGCACCCGGGTACGACAACGTCAGGTGGCACCACGAGCGGCGGATCGAGTGGTTCGTCCTCCAGCTCTTCTTCCTCAAGCTCGTCGTCTAGTTCTTCGTCCTCCAGCTCGGGCGGTTCGACCACGGGCGGGGCGACATCCAGCGGCGCTACTTCAACTGGGAGCAGCGGCTCCTCTTCGAGTTCCTCATCATCCTCCAGTTCGTCTTCCAGCTCAGGTGGCTCGACCACGGGCGGGGCGACATCCAGCGGCGCTACTTCTACTGGGAGCAGCGGCTCCTCTTCGAGTTCCTCATCATCCTCCAGTTCGTCTTCCAGCTCAGGTGGCTCGACCACGTCGGGTGACATGACCAGCAGCACCAGTTCTTCGTCATCGAGTTCCACATCATCTTCGAGCTCCAGCTCGAGCTCGACCAGCACTGGCAGCAGCACCGGTTCAACAACGTCGAGCGGCAGCACTTCGAGCTCGACTTCAAGCTCAACCTCGACATCAAGCTCGACCTCGGGGGGCACGACCAGTGGGGGCACAACCTCGGGCGGCACCGAAGTCCCAGCGCCGCCGATGATGGTGCTGTTTGGCCTTGGAGCAGCGGCAATCCTGGGTCGGCGCCGGTTTGGCAAGAAAGCCAAGGCGGCTCACGCCAGTGCCTGATTGATCGTCGCTTGAAAGAAACGGCGGCGCTTCCTCATGAAGCGCCGCCTTTTTTGCGTTCAATTACTGGCAGTTCGGCTCAGCTCCGCGCGTTGCTGTCAGGGCGTGACCACCGGATAGCCTGCCTCGGCCCAAGCGAGAATGCCTCCGCCAAGATGCACTGATGCCGTGCCGGTCGCCTCGCTAAGGCGTTCCCCAAGGATGCGCGAGCGCCGCCCTGAGCGGCAATAGAGAATGACAGCCCGTTCGTCCGCCGGATCAAGGGTCGAAGCATCAAACGCATCCATAGGAATATGCTCTGCGCCCGGAATAATGCCCGTAGCCACTTCAGCATCGGTGCGAATGTCGATCAGCCGGACCGCGCGGCCATGCAGCTTGGTTGAGAGCATGTCGGGCGAAAGGTCGATGACCTTTTCCCCGCTGTCCATTGGAGCGGCCGCAACGGAGGCCAGTTCGAAGCCGTGGGGGATAGATGGCCCTGAAGCGGGCGCTTGCTCGTGATCCTTGCTCTCTGGCGCGCAGGCCAGCAGGGCGAGCGTGAGGCCCGCCCCGCAGATCAGTGTGATCGGCTCACGCCGCAAGCTTGCGCAGCACATAGTGGAGGATGCCGCCATTGCGATAATACTCCATTTCGTTCGCGGTATCGATACGACAAAGCGCGGCAAACTCAAAGGTCGAGCCGTCCCCGCGGGTCACGCTGATGGTAACGTCCTGACCCGGCTCAAGATCCGCAAGGCCAGCGATCGAGAAGGTGCAATCCGCATCAAGGCTCAGCGTTTCGCGCGTGGCGCCATCTTTGAACTGCAACGGGAGGACGCCCATGCCAACAAGGTTGGAGCGGTGGATACGCTCAAAGCTCTCAACAACAACCGCGCGCACGCCCAGCAGGATCGTGCCCTTGGCCGCCCAGTCGCGGCTAGAGCCGGTGCCATATTCCTTGCCGCCAACAACGATGAGCGGCGTGCCGTCTTCCTTGTGCTTCATCGCGGCATCATAGATCGGCATTTTCTCGCCGTTATAGGTGGTGAAACCGCCTTCGACGCCGGGGACCATCTCGTTCTTGATGCGGATATTGGCGAAGGTGCCGCGCATCATCACATCGTGATTGCCGCGCCGCGAGCCGTAGGAGTTGAAGTCCTTCTTCGCGACCTGATTGCCCTTCAGGTAGACGCCCGCGGGGCTGTCTTCCTTGATCGCACCAGCGGGCGAGATGTGATCGGTCGTGACGCTATCGCCAAGAACCGCGAGCGGCTTTGCATCGACGATGTCGGTGACCGGAGCCGGGGTCATCTCCATCCCGTCAAAATAGGGCGGGTTGGCGACATAGGTGCTGCCGGCGCGCCACTGATAAGTGTCCGAAGGCTCGACCGTGATCGCCTGCCAGTGCTCATCACCGTCATAGACATTGGCGTAGCGCTTCACGAACATCGAACGGTCGATATTGGCCGCGCGGTGCTCAGCGATTTCGGCGTTGGTGGGCCATAGGTCTGCGAGCATCACATCGTTGCCATCCTGATCCTGGCCCAGCGGCGTGGTGGTGATGTCCTCGGTCACCGTGCCTTTGAGCGCGTAGGCGACCACCAGCGGGGGCGAGGCGAGGAAGTTGGCGCGCACGTCCTGGCTGACGCGGCCTTCGAAATTTCGATTTCCCGACAGGACCGAGGCGGCGACAATGTCATTGCCGTTGATTGCCGCGCTGATCGGCGGAGCGAGTGGGCCTGAATTGCCGATGCAGGTCGTGCAGCCATAGCCGACAAGGTCAAAGCCGATCGCGTCGAGATCATCCTGCAGGCCCGACTTGACGAGGTAGTCCGTGACCACCTGCGATCCCGGCGCAAGCGAAGTCTTGACCCAAGGCTTGGGCTTGAGGCCCTTTTCGACCGCCTTCTTAGCGACGAGGCCTGCAGCAATCAGAACATCGGGGTTCGAGGTGTTGGTGCAGCTGGTGATGGCTGCGATCACCACGTCGCCGTCGCCGATATCGTGATCTTTGCCTTCCACGCCAACACGCGCAGGTTCGGTCTTCTTGTAAACCTTAGCCAGGTCCCCATTGAACAGTTCGTCCACCTCAGGAAGGATCACGCGGTCCTGCGGGCGCTTGGGCCCAGCGAGGCTGGGAACGACCGAGGCAACATCAAGCTCAAGCGTTTTCGAGAACACTGGCTCAGCCGCCGGATCGAACCACATGCCTTGCTCTTTGGCATAGGCTTCGACCAGCGCGAGGTTCTCTTCCGAGCGGCCGGTGAGGCGCATGTAGTCGATCGTCTTGTCATCGATGCCGAAGAAACCGCAGGTCGCGCCGTACTCGGGGGCCATGTTAGCGATCGTCGCGCGGTCAGCCAGCGTGAGGTTGGCGACGCCTTCGCCATAGAATTCAACAAAGCGCCCCACCACGCCGACTTCGCGCAGCATCTGCACGCAGGTGAGGACGAGGTCGGTCGCGGTCACGCCTTCGGCCATCGCGCCGGTCAGCTTGAAGCCGACGACTTCGGGGATGAGCATCGAGATCGGCTGGCCGAGCATCGCGGCCTCGGCTTCGATCCCGCCAACACCCCAGCCCAGCACGCCAAGGCCGTTGATCATAGTGGTGTGGCTGTCGGTGCCAACGCAGGTGTCAGGATAAGCAACCATTGCGCCGGTCTCATCCGGGCTGGACCAGATGCCTTGCGCGATGTGCTCAAGGTTTACCTGGTGGCAAATGCCTGTGCCCGGAGGGACAGCGGAGAAATTCTCAAAGCTTTTCGAGCCCCATTTGAGGAAGTCATAGCGCTCGGCATTGCGCTCATATTCGAGCGCCATATTGGCTTCCATCGCCTTGGGGTGGCCAAACTCGTCCACCATCACCGAGTGATCAATCACAAGGTTGACGGGAACCTGCGGGTTGATTTTGGCCGTATCGCCGCCGAGCTTCTTGATCGCATCGCGCATGGCGGCAAGGTCAACGACGCAGGGGACGCCGGTGAAATCCTGCAGCAGCACGCGTGCCGGGCGGTATTGGATCTCGCTGCCGGTGACCGGGTTTGTCTGCCAATCGACAATCGCCTGCAGGTGTTCGCGACCAACCGTGAAGCCCTCGTCCTCAAAGCGCAGCAGGTTTTCCAGCAACACCTTCATCGAGATCGGCAATTTGGACACATCGCCAAGCTGCTCTGCCGCTTTGGCGAGCGAGTAATAGGCGTATGGCTTGCCATTGACATCGAGGGTTGAGCGGGTTGCGAGCGTGTCCTTGCCGATAGCTGTCATCGGGGTGTCCCATCCTTGTGTTGCTGGCCCTCTGGCGCTTGGGGGCAAGAGGGGGATCCGGGTGATCCATGTCCGGTAGAGTATTCTCAAAGGGGGCAAGTGCTAGACTGCGCGACCAACGTCAAGTGGTGGCCGCTGTGTTGCGAGTCGATTGCGACTATGGTCGCATACACGGTGTTCGAAAGGCTGATTGCGATGCCGGCTGAGCTATCGAGTTTACAAATCCTTACTGGCCCAGCGAAACGCCTCGCGCCATAGCTATGACGCTACGCCGATACGGGGAATCGGCCAGGCGTTTGAGGGAGCGGAACATGGACAAGCGCGACGACTTCGCATCTCAAGCAGCGAGCCTGCGGGCAGGGGTTGCAGGCGCTGTGATGATTGTGGTGGCGTGCTTTGGCGCCGCGCTGGCCTTTTCCGAGCCACTATGCAGGGGCGCTGGGTGCTGATGAAGTGAGAGACGCGCTCAGGGGCAAGCGCGCCGCCTCTTCGAGGACTTTCGGGTCCTCCGCCTAGCGCCCCCTCCCCCCCTCATTTTTCAAAGAACGCCCTACCGTTTGCGCGCAGCAATCCAGCAACCAAGGATGATCAGGCTTGCCCCGATGAGCGTGGGCGGGCTGACTTCTTCATTGAAGAACAACCAGCCAAACAGGCTGGCCCAAACAAAGCCCGAATATTCCATCGGCACCAGCGATTGCGTTTCGGCGCGCGCATAGGCCCAAGCAATCGCCATCGCCCCAGCCACCGTGAGCGCGCCCGCCGCGCCGATGGAAGCCAGGGCTTCAAGCGCCGGATCTGTCCAGAAAAATGGAGCAAAGAGCAGCAGGACCAGCCCGCCAACGCCGCTATGAAAGGTCGCAATCTCAACCGGTCCGGCAACTTGCGACTGGCGCCTGATAACGATGAAATTGTAAGCATAAAGGACCGCTGAAAAGAGCAGCGAGGTCAACCCTAGCGCGAATTCGCGGCTCATTTCCGGCCCTCCGTCGCTGCCAATACCGATACGACCGCTCACGATTACAATCGTGCCTGCAAATCCCAGGAGGCTCGCAAACACCGCACGCGTCGCAATCGCCTCGCCCAGGAAAACGCGCGCGAGATAAAGCGCAATGAGCGGAGCGATGAAGCTGATTGCGATCGCTTCAGCCAGCGGCATCTTCGTAAGCGCGAAGAAAAAGCTCAGCGCCATGAAGGCCGAAATGATCCCGCGCTCAACATGCAGTTTGAGAACATCGCGCTGCGGCCAGGCAGAGCGCCGCAAAAGCCAGAACGGCGCAATGATTACAGCGCCAATCAAAGAGCGCAGCACCGTCGCTGTGTAAGCCCCCGTTGCCAGCGCTGCGCCTTTCATGAAGGCGTCCATTAGCGCCAGAAAGCCCACGCCTGCCGCTGCTGCAATGAAAGGTGCAAAACGCGAGAATGAGGCTTTAGAATGAGTGGCGGCGTCCGTCATCAGACCAAGGCCCTTAGCCGCAGCGCCGCTGGATACAAATCGAGATACAATTGACTTGCGGAAAATCGAACCTCGATTCATCGAAGCGAAAGCGATGCACGTTGATAGAGGTATGCAAGCAGGGGTATGCTTACATTGGGAGAAAGGCGCGCCGCAGAGCGCCTACCGAGGACGAATAGAGGTCAGTCATGCTAAAAGGGATCAACACCCGCGGGTTTGTGGCCGCCGCTGGCGCAAGCGCCGTTGCCTTGTTGGCGAGCAGTGCTTTGGCGCAGGAAGCGGCGCTGAGCAGCGATGATCTCGCACAGGCCACGGGCGAAGAAGCGGTCGTGTCCGAGCCTGAGCGCACTGACACGCCGACGGCTGAGCCCACACAGCGGTTTGATGAAGCCTTCCCGCAAATGGTCTCCGAAGAAGTGGTGCAAGGCGATCTCACCGCGCCCGGACCCATGGTGCAGCCATGGTCGATCGAGGCTGTCGATGATCTGATCGCTGTGATTGAAGGCATTGGCGCAGAAGGGCTTGATCCAGCGGATTATGATCTGGCCGCGCTCAAGGTATCAGCGCGCTCAGGGCCCTCGGATGAGCTTAGCCGGCTTGCCTCGAAGAATTTTGTCTGGCTGGTTGAAGATATCCGCGATGGCCGCACTCCGATGGAGGCGCGCCAGCAGTGGTTTGTCGTGGACCCGGATCGCGATCGCTACCGCACGGGAGACTTGCTCACCAAAGCGACACAGACCGGTGATGTGAGCGGCGTGCTTGCGGGGCTTCACCCGGTGCATGCCGACTATGCGATGCTGCGCAAAGAACTCGCCGCGACGCCGGAAAGCGAGACCGGCAAGCGCAAGCTCATCCGCGCCAATATGGACCGCTGGCGCTGGCTCGCGCGTGATCTCGGCACGATCCACCTCATCACCAATGTGCCCGAGTTCCAGCTGCGCCTGCGTGCGGGCCAGAAGACCTTCACCTACAAGACGATCGTGGGCAAACCGGGGCGCACAGCAACGCCGCAGCTGGCCGAAAGCGTTTCTGGTGTCGTGTTCAACCCCACCTGGACTGTCCCGCAATCGATTGTGAAGGGCGAGGGGCTGGGCGAGCGCGTGCTCAACAATCCCGGATGGGCGCGCACCAAAGGCTATAAGGCGACGCGCGGGGAGAATGGCTGGATCACAGTGGTGCAGCAGCCTGGACCGACCAATTCGCTCGGCCGGATGAAGCTCGAAATGCCCAACCGCCACGCGATCTTCTTCCACGATACGCCTGCGCGCGGCATGTTCGCGCGGGACAATCGCGCGCTTTCGCATGGCTGCATCCGCACCGAGCGCGCGCTGGAGCTGGCGATGACCGTCGCCATCCTGGGCAAGGCGACAACTAAGGACGAAGCGGTCGAAATCGCGACCTCCGGCAAATACACCAAGGTCCAGATCAACCGCGAGATCCCGGCTTACATCACCTATTTCACGATGGGCAGCGATGTGGAGGGCAACCTTGCAACCTTCCGTGACATCTATGATCGCGACGCGCCCGTGCTGGCGAGCCTCGATCAACCGCGCAAGGAAAACCGCGCCACGGTAAGCGATGATGAGGTTATCGTGATTGAGAACAACCCGCTGGCGGGCGGGTAAGGGCTCGGTTAAAACGTGCCCGGCATATAGCGCTGGCGAATGTTGGGGCGATCGGGTTGCAGCGGCACCAGATTGCCGCGCATCGCAAACGACCCGTCCTCTTGCAGGCCAATGGAATCCGCGAACAGCAGCCGCCCGCCCGACAGATTGAGCAGCGCCTCGCGGAAGTCCGCCTCGCCCAGCACAAAGCACCCGTTCGAACGGCCCATCCGGCCCCAACGCTTAAGGTGCTCAGGCTCGGCATATTTGGCGCGGTGCATCACGATATAGCGCCGCAACGCATTGTTGTTTGTTTCATCGAGGCCGCCCAAGCGCACCGATGTGCCATAGCGGCCCTGATACCACTCCCACGTTACATAAGCCCCGCGGCTTGTCGCGTTGGAGCCCTCGACATTGGAATAGGAATTGAGCCAGCCATCGTGCTCTGGGTCTGACCCGGCGCCGTGGCTCACATGGAAGCTCTTTACTTCCTGGCGTTCGAGATTGACGAGATGGAAGCGGCGGTTCGCCGAGTGGCGCGCATAATCCGCAATCCCGACAATATCGCGCTTCCAGATCGCATCGCCCGCGCGCGCCAATTCATCGCTCGCAATCTTGAACAAGGCGCGGTCACGCGGGGTGCCCTTGAAAGGCTGCGCTGGCAGCGGCGCTGGTGCTTGGGCAGCAAGGCGCCCTGCACCAACGGTCGCCAGAGTAGCGCCCGCAGCCAAAGTGCTTTTCAAGAGATCGCGTCTGTTCATATCCATCCTTATACTACATCAAGTATAGCGACTGTGTGAACCGTTTCGTTCCCGGCGCCTTGCCGGTTACGCAGCGACGCTCTTGTCGGTTTCGCTCTCATGTATTGCTTTGGCTGCCATGCCGAGCCGGACGACATCAGGCATGTGCTGTTTGATTTTGGGCCCAAGCTTCGCGAGTTGCGCGAGGCGAGGATCCTGTTCCTTCATCATCCGCGTCACCGCCGGGCCCACCGGATGAAGGCGGCTCTTGGCGTTCCACGCGCTCACCTTTTCATTGGCAGACAGGATCGCGGTGCTCATGAGATTGCTCATCAGCGCGAAAGGATACGTATCCGTGCTGTCAGTCAACGGAGCAGGCGGGCACAGCGCGTTCTTCTCCGCATCGGTCTCAAAATTGGCTTCGAGGAACGCTGCGAGCGCTGCGCTGTAAGGCACGAATGGCGCTTGCACCAATTGCAGCGTGATCCGGCCTTCCTCGAAGAAGGGGCGAATTTGATCGCGCACTCCCATAGGAACGGCTGTCGCCGTGCAATTGATGAACAGCGTGTTTTCCGGCAACGAAACGCTCTCGCTCGCAAAGTGCATTTTGCTGGGCTCGATCTTGGTCACATGGCCCTGGCGATACACCGCTTCGATCTGCCGCAGCAGAGCGAGCTCGCCTTCCGAGATCACGGCATAATGGAACATCTTGGGCGTGACGCTCTCATCAATGCGCAGCATCGTGCCGCGGCGACCGAGTTCGGCAAACAGCTCATCGCCATTTTGGGAGGCGGTTGCGGATTCGACGAGATCCACCTGGAATTTCACGAGATCCTCGATTGCGTGATAGGCGGGCTGGAGCAGTTTGCGGTTGAACATCCAGCTATCACGCGGGCGCACCCACCCGATCTTTTCAGGAGCAACGCCACCTTCGAGCAGCCACACGGCGGTGTCCATCGCTGTCTTCCCGCCGCCGATCACCACATAATGATCCGGCAGATTGGCGGTGTCTTTCCAAAGACCCGGCAAATCGCCCGGGATCGCAAAGCGCGTGCCCTCGGCAATCTCGAAAGCA
>JBCBOW010000047.1:0-8998 GCA_039821045.1 Pseudomonadota bacterium | reverse complement strand
GCGAGATCTTCGCCATCCAGTTGCGGCGCGATCAGCGCGCGGACCTTATCGTGATAGCGATTGACCCAGGCGATTTCGGCTTCGGTCAACAGCGCTGTCTCGATCAGGCGGCGGTCCAGCGGCACGAATGTGAGCGTTTCAAACCCGAGATAGCTGCCTTCTGCGCCTTCGATTTCCTGCTCGGTGATCAGCACCAGATTCTCGATCCGGATGCCGAACGCGTCCTGCTTGTAATAGCCCGGCTCATTCGAGCAGATCATGCCGGCAAACAGCTCCTGCGCTGTGCCCGCTTGCCCTCCGCCCGGCTTGGCGATGCGCTGCGGACCTTCATGAACGCCGAGGAAACTGCCAACCCCGTGGCCTGTGCCATGCGCATAGTCGACGCCCGCTTCCCACAGATATTGCCGCGCCAGCGCGTCCAATTGCCCGCCGCATGTCCCTTGCGGAAAGCGCGCGCATGCGAGCTGGATGTGGCCTTTGAGGACGCGGGTGTTGCGATCGCGCATTTCTGCTGTGGGCGCTGAACCCTCGGGCGTATCGATCCAGACGGTGCGCGTGATGTCGGTCGTGCCGTCAAGATATTGACCGCCGCTGTCGACCAGATAGATCGAGCCGGGCGGGATCAGGATGTTGCTTTCCTCATCGACCTTGTAGTGCGGCAGGGCTGCGTGGCCCGCGGCGGCTGAAATCGTATCAAACGAGGTGTCACGCAAATCGCCCGCCTCGCGGCGGAAGGCTTCGAGCTTCGCCGCTGCGCTCAGCTCATCGATTTCGCCGCCGGGCGCTGTTTCATCAAGCCAGCGCAGGAACCGCACCACCGCCGCCCCGTCGAGCGCTTGCGCATCTTTGTGGCCCTGGACTTCGGCTTTGTTCTTCACCGCTTTGGCAAGGATCGTCGGGTCTTGCTTGAAGACGAAATCCGCGCCGCTCGCGCGCAGGGCTTGCGCAATGCCAACGACGCCAAATTCGGGATCAACGCTCACGCGCTTGCCGCCAAACTCGCCTGATAAGGCCCCCTCAAATGCGGCCCGATCGCGAATGGTCACCGCGTTGCCGAGATGCTGTGTGAGTTCGGGCGTGACTTTCTCTGGCGCGATGAAGAGCTCAGCATGGCCATTGGCGTGCGCGATCAGATATGACAGCGCGACCGGCGTATGCGCGACATCGCTGCCTCTGATGTTGAGCGCCCAGGCGATCGAATCGAGCGCGGGGATGACCACCGCATCGAGCTTTTCGCGGGTCAGCCAATCAGAAAGCGCCGCGCGCTTTTCGGCAGAAGAGCGGCCCGCCAGAGCAGTATCATGCGCGGTTGCGACAGCGTCTGAGGGCGCGGGTTGATCATCCCACACCGCATCGATTGGATTGCTCTTGGCCGGGACCATGGCGATGCCAGCGGGCTCCACCGCCTTCTCCAGGGCTTCGACCCAGGCCCAGGTGTGCAGCCAGGGATCGTAAGCGATCTGCGCGCCCGCGCCTGCTGCCCCGCCCGCCGCATCACACAACCAATCACCGAGCGTATCCGCGGGTATAGACCGATATTCAAACAGCTTTTCATCAACTTGGCTCCGCACTTGCACGGTGTAGCGCCCGTCAACAAAGATAGCGGCCCGATCAAGCGTGACCGCGGCAAATCCAGCCGAGCCGCCAAATCCCGTCAGCCACGCCAGCCGCTGCGCATAATCGCCGACATATTCGCTCATATGCTCATCGCAGATCGGGACGATAAAGCCATCAAGCCCGCGCCGTTTGAGCTCTTCGCGCAGGGCAGCGAGACGAGCTTCGTGTGTTTGCATCAGCATTTGATCGATCCTTGCATGATTGCGGTGTCCCGAAAGCATTGCGGCGGGGTCACGTTCCTGTTTACAACCTGCGACATAGGTCGTCACTCGCGCGCTTTCCACCCAAGCGCGGCCCCAGCCTTCAAGGAGCTTTACAATGGCCCCCATCTCGCAATTCCGTGCCCTTGCTCTTACCTGCGCCGCGAGCCTCGCAATTGTCCCTCTCTGTGCCGCGCAGGCCGATAATCATAAGGAAATGTCCAGCGTGAGTTCTGCTGAAACCGTCAAGCCTCCGATCGCTGAAAAGCGCCCGCACACCTACAGCCATCACGGCATCACGATCGAAGACCCCTATGATTGGCTGTATGACAAATCCTATCCCACCGTCGATGACGAGGATGTGCTCGATTATGTGAAGGCCGAGAACGCCTATTTCGAAGCCAATATGAAGCCGCTCGAGGTGCAGACCGAAGCGCTGTTCGAAGAGATGAAGGCGCGGATCAAGGAAGATGACAGCACGGTGCCGCAGCGCCGGGGCGAATATCTCTATTGGTCTGAATTTGAAGAAGGCTCGCAATACCGCAAGCATTATCGCAAGCCTGTGGGCGCGCCTGCGGATGCCAAAGGCGAGCTGATCCTCGATCAGAATGCGCTTGCGGAAGGGCTTGAATATTTCCGCCTTGGCGCGCTGACAGTCAGCAATAATGGGCGCTATCTTGCCTATTCAACCGACACCAACGGCTCTGAGCGCTACACCGCGCGGATCAAGGATCTTGAGACCGGCGAATTGCTTGATGATGAGATCACCAATCTGCGCGGCGGGCTTACCTGGGTCGCGAAAGATACAGCGCTCGTCTACACGCCCTCAACCGAAGAGTGGCGCTCGCTTGAGATCAAGCTTCATACGATTGGTGAGGCCAACGACACCGATGTCACCCTCTACAAGGAAGAAGACCAAAGCTTCAGCGTTGGCGCAGGGCTGACAGCGCAGGAGGACTACCTGATCATCGCGGCGGGCGATAACGAGACCAGCGAAGTGCGCTTTGTTTCAGCTGACAATCCGACCGGCGAGCCAATATTGATAAAGCCGCGCGAGAAAGGCGTCGAATACAGCGTCGATATTCGCGATGGCGAATTGTTCATCTGGACCAACGATGATCACATCAACTTCCGGCTGGCGAAGGCCTCGCTTGATGCGCCTGCTGAGTGGCAAACGCTGATTGCGGGATCGGATGAATTCTATTTGACCGGGTTTGACCTGTTCAAAGACTTCTTTGTCACCGAAGGGCGCCTCAACGGCCTCGATCAAATCCAGATTCGCAGCTACGATGCTCCGCTCACCGCTAAGCCCATCGCGTTTCCCGAAGCGAGCTACAACGCGGGTCTCTCCAACAATCCCGAATACGATCAGACCGTGCTGCGCCTTGCCTATGAGAGCATGATCACACCGGATTCGGTCTATGATTATGATGTCGCGGCTGCCTCGCTGATGCTGCTCAAGCAGCAGGAAATCCCGAGCGGCTATGATGCCTCGCAATATGTGACCGAGCGCCTGACGATCGAAGCGCGCGATGGGACGATGGTCCCGGTCAGCGTGGTGATGCGCAAGGACCGCAAGGAAATTCTTGAGAAGGCTGGCATCGAAGGCGCAGGCCCGCTGCATCTCTATGCCTATGGCGCGTATGGCTACGCGATCCCGCCCGGCTTTTCGACCACGCGCTTGAGCCTCGTTGATCGCGGCTTTGCTTACGGTATTGCCCATATTCGCGGCGGCGATGATCTGGGGCGGCGCTGGTATCTCCAGGGCAAGCTGATGGAGCGCACCAACACGTTCAACGATTTTGTTGACGTGGGCCGCGGCCTGATCGCGAAAGGCTACACCGCAGAAGGCATGGTCACCGCAAGCGGCGGCTCGGCGGGCGGTGAGCTGATGGGCGCGATCGTCAATCAGGACCCCAAGCAGTATGGCGCAGTGGTGGCGCATGTGCCCTTCGTTGATGTGCTCAACACCATGCTCAACAAGGACCTGCCGCTGACGCCGGGCGAATGGCAGGAATGGGGCAACCCTATAGAGAGCAAGGAGGCGTTTGCCTTCCTGCTCTCTTATTCGCCCTACGATCAGGTCTCAGCGCAGGAATACCCGCCGCTCCTCGTCACCGCGGGGCTGAACGATCCGCGCGTCACCTATTGGGAGCCGGCCAAATGGGTCGCCAAGCTGCGCGACACCAAGAAGGATGACAACGTGCTCTTGATGAAGACCAATATGGGCGCCGGGCACGGCGGCAAATCGGGTCGGTGGAATTCGCTGTACGAAACGGCGGAAGAGTTCAGCTTCCTGCTGTGGCAGATGGGCATGAGCGCGGGAAGCGCCGATGTCGCCGTTGCGGCTCAGGCTGAGCGCGAGGAAAAAGCATCGGCTGAATAATAGCGGAGGCGATGCGATGGAGGGGCTGCGCTCCTCAGGCTTTGCGATCATCGCCGGCGCGAGCATCGCGCTGGTGCTTATCTCGCTTATCCTGCCTGACTCCACCGGAATGGTGCGCTTTTTTGGCCCGGTGCTGGGCGCCGGGCTGTTGGGGCTGGGCTTTTCCTATCGCAACCGGGTCTCAGGCTCATGGGCGATGGTCACAGGGATCATCGCCTTTCCGGTGCTGGCCTTCGCAGCGCTCTACTTCGGGTGCAGCCTTTCCGGGCGCTGCGTATGACGGTGGCGCAGGCCCCAAGCTTCGCCCGCGCGTTTACCGCTGAGCCGCATCACATTGATGAGCTTGGCCATGTGAACAACGCGGTATGGGTGCAATGGATACAGGATCTCGCCACGGCGCATTGGGATCACACGGCGCGGCCCGAGGATCATGCGGCGTATTTCTGGGTCGTGATCCGGCATGAGATTGATTACCGCGCCAATATCGCCGCCGGTGAGCGCGCGCACGGGATCACCTACATCCCAGACGCGCCGCGCGGCGCGAAATCTGTGCGTGTGGCTGAATTCACGAGCGAGGATGGCAAACCTCTGGTCACAGCGCGCACCACATGGGCGATGCTGGATCGGGCCACCGGGCGTCTCGCGCGGGTTCGCCCCGCTGTTATCGCGCCTTTTCGGCCCGCTAATGAGGAGGATGCGGTTTAAGCTGCGTTCTTGCGGTTTTCTGCGCGTCTTGCGCGTTTTTTCTGCGAAGTATCGCGAGCATCCGGCTTTGATCTTGGCGTTTCGAACACGGTCATCCGCTCATAGAGGATGCGATTGCGGCCTGAAGCCTTGGCTTCGTACATCAGTGCATCGGCGCGCCCGTAGAATTCATCAAAGCTCAGCATGCTGCGTTCATGACACGGGACTTCGACGACCCCCATGCTCGCAGTAACCGGCATGGAAAGACCGGGCACTTCGCTTGCGATCCGCAGCGGGATCGCCTGGCGCAAGCCTTCTGCCCGTTCGATCGTGCCTTCACCCCGCAAGAGCACAACGAACTCTTCACCGCCCAGACGCGCCGCCACATGATCGCGCAATTGGTTGCCGCGCAGCGCTTCGGCACAGGCGATCAACGCGGCATCGCCCATCAAGTGGCCATGGACATCGTTGACTTGCTTAAAGCGATCCAGATCAACCAGCGCAAAGGTATCAAACCCGCGCGCGCGCAGCTCGGTAAAGCGAGCCTCCAGAGCGCGGCGGTTCATCAGCCCGGTGAGCGGATCGCGTTCGGAAAGCTGCTCGAGCATACGCGCCTCGGTGCGCGCTTCATCACGTTCGCGGCGGATGGCGAGGAAACGGTCCGCTATCGCCAGGCTGACCACAATCACTTCGATACCCGTGGCGATATACATCATCTGGTCAAGCGACGATGGGCCGACATACACACCCAGCCCGCGCAGCATTCGCTCGATCGAAGCGATGATAATCGGCGCCCACGCAACAGCGATGAAGCGGGCTGAGCGGCTTCCGCGCCACACCGCTTCGGCCACAGCGGCCGTTATAATCGCGATGACAGGCATGAAGGTATAGAAATAGGCGCGGTCATCAAACGCCTGGGTCGAATGCCATTGCAACGCGAAGAAGCCCGGAACGAAGATTGCCCAGAGTGCTGTTGCGAGCGTCAAGCGGCGCATAAACGGCGATTGTGCGCTGTCTTCGAGAAACTCTGCAAGAAACATCGCCGACATGCCAACGCCCAGAGCCCATAGCAGCGGCGCGGCGATCGCCATGATGACGAGGGGTAGCGTCACAAACACCGAAATGAGACCGCCAGCGAACAGGACATAGCCCATCATCGCGATCACCATCACCGCATGCGTCACCACGAAGCGTTCGCGAAGGACGATGTAGAAACTGATGTCAAAGAACAGCGGCAACACCAGCATCCCCATCACAAAGGCGAGGATCATGACCTCGACCTGAGACCAGTCGCCGTCTTCGGGCAGGAACGAGAGCCGCGCTTCTGTCAGCAGCGGGATGGAATGAGGGCGCTCTATCCGCACCAGCACGGCGCGCGTCTCCGCCTTCACTTCGGGCAATGCGAGCTGAAAGACAGGGCCTGCACCAAACGGCTCGCCATCGGCTTCGCTCCGGGCGAGTGTGCGCAGCGTGCCGTCTGCGTCCAGGCTTGCAAAGCTTATCGATTGAAAGCGCGCGATCCGGCTGAAGAAATAGCGGGGGCGCTCTTCGCCATCCCATGCCTCGCGATCAAACCGCAGCCAGGCGACCGGCTGATCGGCGCGCCAGCCTTCCTCGGTGCAACTCCAGGCCGAGCGATCAGCCATCTCTTCAAAGCTGCGATCAAGGCCGCTTGCAGCGTGGCAAGCGGGGGCAAAGGAAGGCGTGAACTGGGCATGCGCAAACGCTGGCGAACCCAGCAGGTTCACCAAAAGACACGCCAGAATGGCGAGCAACGCAAAGGGGGAGCGCAAGCCCATAGTGTCGGAATATCTTGCAGCTCTTACGATGCGCTTAAGTTTTGGCTCAAGGCGTGACGTAGACCGGACGGCAAAAACCTTTAGACTTCAGAAAGTTGGACTTTGCGCGAAAAGGTAAACGCACAGCACCTCTCGTGTATGCGTCACGGGCGTGTCACAGACGCATCTTAGCCGTGCACGCAATAGGGGAGCAAATACACACAATGAGACACCGCTTTATTGCCTCGAGCCTGATCGGCCTTGTCGCCTTGTCGCTCACAGCCTGCGGCGGAGCAGGCTCAGGCTCGCGCGATTCGATCCGCGCCGTTGGGTCCTCGACAGTCTATCCTTTTGCCAAGCAAGTGGCTGAACGTTTTGCTCTTTCTAACCCTGATTACAAGTCACCGCTGATCGAGAGCACGGGCACGGGCGGCGGCATCCAGCTGTTTTGCTCCGGGGTTGGGGCAGATACGCCGGATATGGCCAATGCCTCTCGCCGGATCAAAGAGAGCGAATTCGATAAGTGCCAGGCCAACGGCGTCACCGACATTATCGAGCTTCAAGTCGGGCTTGATGGGATCGCCTTCGCCAGCGCAAGCGGCGGGATCATGCTCAATCTCTCGCCCAAGACGGTCTACGAAGCGCTCGCTGCAAACCCTTATGGCAAAGAGCAGACCGCTGAGACCTGGGCGGATGTCGATCCGTCGCTGCCTGCCGAGCCGATCCTGGTCTATGGCCCGCCGAGCACATCAGGCACGCGCGATGCGCTCAAGGAGCTGGTGCTCGAGATAGGGTGTGACACCAATCCCGCGATGAAAGCCCTCAAGGAAGCGGACGAAGACGAGCACCAGGCGGTGTGCACCGAAGTGCGCTCTGATGGTGCCTATGTCGATCAGGGCGAGCAGGACAACCTCATCGTGCAGAAGATTGAGAGCAACCCGCGCTCTGTCGGTGTGTTTGGCTTTTCCTATCTCGATGAGAACACCGACAAGGTGCAAGGCCTGCCGATGAACGGCGTTACGCCGACCTATGACAATATTGCGAGCTTTGCCTATCCGGGCGCGCGGCCGCTCTATGTCTACGTCAAGAAAGCCCATATGCGCGCTATTCCCGGCCTTGATCTCTACCTTCAGGAATGGGTCAAAAACTGGAAATCGGACGGCCCGCTGGCGAAGATTGGCCTTGTCGCCTCGCCGCCGGACGAAATGGCAATGAACGAGCGCCGCGTGAGTGAGCTGCTGACGATGACTCGCGCTGATCTTACCGGAGAAGCGCCTGCCGAAGAGAGCGAAGCGGACGCGCAAGCCGCTTTAGAAGCTGAAACAGAGGTTTGATCATTCCTTGCGGCGTGCGCCTGATCAGCCTCAGCCGCCCAGTATTCAATGACGGGAGAAAACCATGAAGCCCCCAGCCTATTTGAAATCTGCCCTTGTTCATCGCAGCCTTTTGCTTGGTACTGCCATTGTCGGTCTCGCCGCCTGTGGCGGTGAAGCTGGCCCTGAAGCGCAGCCGATCTCGATCATCGGCTCATCGACAGTCTACCCCTTCGCGCAGAAGGTTGCTGAAGACATGATCGCGGCCAACGAAGGCATGGCTCCGCCAGCGATTGAATCAACCGGATCGGGCGAAGGCATTGACGCTTTCTGCACCGGCGAAGGGCCTGAAACTGCTGACATCGTCAACGCCTCGCGGCGCATGAAACTGGCTGAGTTTAACCGCTGCCAGAACAACGGTGTGGGCGAGATCATCGAGATCAAAGTGGGCCGCGATGGTGTCGCCTTTGCCTCCGCGATTGACGATGGGATTGAGCTCAACCTTACGCCGAGCATCATCTACAAAGCGCTCGCAGCAAACCCGTTTGGCGAAGAGCAAACCGCAGTCAACTGGTCCGATGTTGATGGCAGCCTCGCAGATGCGCCGATCATCGTTTACGGCCCTCCGGGCACTTCAGGCACGCGCGATGCCCTGCTCGACATCATCATGAAGCCCGCTTGCAACGCCAACAGCGCCATGGCCGCGCTCGAAGAGAGCGATCCCACCGCTTATGAGCGCAACTGCCACGCGCTGCGCGGTGACAGCGCTTACATTGACCAGGGCGAGCAGGACGATCTGATCGTGCGCAAAGTGGCGAACAACGCGCGCGCTGTCGGCGTGTTTGGCTATTCCTACCTTGAGGAAAACAGCGATGCGGTCAAAGGCCTGCCGATGAATGGCGTTATGCCGACCGCTGAGACCATTGCCGATGGCAGCTATCCCGGCTCGCGCCCGCTCTACATCTATGTGAAGAAAGCGCATATTGGCGTGACGCCGGGGATCGAGGAATATCTCGCGCA
>JBCBOW010000046.1:0-9012 GCA_039821045.1 Pseudomonadota bacterium | reverse complement strand
GAAGGAGAGCCCGGTCTCGCTGTCCTCGTCGTGCGCCACGTAACGTTTGGCTTCGGGCCCTTCCCAATCGAGCGGCCATTCGCCCGCCATCTCATCAGCCAGATGGGAGCGGCTCACGAACCAGCCTTGGCCCGGAAGGCCATCGGATTGGCGCACGACGAGGACAGCGAGACCGGGCTCTCCTTCCAAGCGCGCGTCCACATCATGCGCATCGAGCACCTTGCAGAGCGCCCGCATCTTGGGCCGGGTAAAGCGATAGCCCAGCAGCCCCAGCATCTGCGAATAGGTCAGCGCGTTGCCTGCTCGCGCGGCGCCGATCAAAATCTCCCGTATCTCTACGGGATCAAACATCAATCAAACAGACTCGAGACCGAGCTTTCATCCGCGATGCGCCGGATTGCTTCACCCACCAGCGGGGCGATGGGCAGGATGCGGATGCGGCTTGATTGGTGCGCCGCCTCCGTTGGCAGGATCGAATCGGTGATCACCAGCTCTTTCAATTGCGAGCCATCGATGCGGGCGACAGCGCCGCCTGAGAGCACGCCATGCGTGATATATGCCGCAACCGATTTGGCCCCGCCTTCGAGCAAGGCATCTGCCGCGTTGCACAAGGTTCCACCCGAATCGACGATGTCATCGATCAGCACGCAGTGGCGCCCGGCCACCTCGCCGATAATGTTCATCACTTCGCTCTCACCCGGGCGATCGCGGCGCTTGTCAACAATGGCGAGCGGCGCGTTGTCGAGCCGCTTGGCCAAAGCGCGCGCGCGCACCACGCCGCCAACATCGGGCGAGACGACCATCAGCTGCTGATCGCCATAGCGCGCCTGGATATCCGCCGCCATCACAGGCGCTGCGTAGAGATTATCAGTCGGGATATCGAAAAAGCCCTGAATCTGGCCAGCATGCAGGTCCACCGCGAGCACCCGGTCCGCGCCCGCTTCAGTGATGAGGTTCGCGACCAGCTTGGCCGAAATCGGCGTGCGCGGGCCGGGTTTGCGATCCTGCCGAGCGTAGCCAAAATAGGGCACCACTGCGGTGATCCGCTTGGCTGACGCGCGGCGCAGCGCATCAATGCAGATCAACAGTTCCATCAGATTGTCGTTGCACGGAAAGCTCGTCGGCTGGACCAGGAAAACGTCCTCCCCTCGGACATTCTCATGGATTTCGACAAACACTTCCTCGTCAGCAAAGCGGCGCACGCTCGCATCAGTCAAAGGGATTTCGAGATAAGCCGCGATGGCCCTTGCGAGCGGCAGGTTTGAATTGCCGGACATGATTTTCATCGGTCGCGAATCCCCGTCAGCGCAGCTTGTGCGAACCGCCTAGAGGAGCGTCATCGAAATGCAACAGAGGATGGCGGCTTGTCGACCACAGATGCGGGGATTGAGGGGCGGATTGGGGCTGGGATTTTAGTCAGTGGCAACGAGGCTGATCTGATCGGCATCCTCGACCCACACCCAGGGTTGATAATAGCCGCGCTCGTGTTCGCCGCGAATGTTGCTGGTGCGGTTGCGCAGGCCAAAGCCAGCGTCGATCCATTGCAGCCGTACTTCGCCATCGACCACAATCCGCCGCTTGTTAAGCCGCTGCATCATCGTGAAGATATTGACGTCTTGCAGGCCTTGCTGGCGACAGCCTTTGACCTCGATCGAGCCGCTCACAAACGGCCCGCCCGAACACACGCGCGCACGCCGGAGCAGCGCTTGTAAGACGCTCTCTTCAAACGCGATGGTGAGCGTGCCGAAGCGGGCATAGTCCTGCTTGGAATTGAGGAAATAGAGCTGGCCCAGATTGCCGAACAGACTTTTGCCGCCGCTGCGAATTTCGAGGAGAAAGCGGCCCGCACGCGCTTCGCCTTCCTCCAGCGCAAAGGCGAGCCGGGTAGCCTCGCTCGGCGTGATGCAGCCGTCTTCGCAATCAGTGAGTTCGGCCCTCGCGGCGTTAAGCGAGGCTTCGGCAGCCTGAAGCGATGCGATGGTTTGCTCGAGGCGAGCGCCATCTTCCAATGCGCCAGTGCTCAAAACCATAGATGGATCCGCGACAGCAGGGCCCTCGGCACACATCGCCGCAAAAAGCGATATCATGCACCGCACGCTGGCCTTGTCTGGAAATCCCACACGCATCACTTCGGGTCTCTCGCTTGCTCCTCTGATCACACTCGCGCTCGCGCCTTAACACGCGATGAGCGCATGACCACTGGCGGGCAATTATGGTGCGTGCTGAGCGATCATTTCATCGATGATCGCGCTTGAAACCCAGCGTATATCTTCATTGCTGGTAAAAAGGAACGCAGAGCCATCGAGCGAAACAAGCGGGCACAGCTCATGTCCCGGCGTGTTGATCCGCTCGTCAAACGCGATCGGTTCAGACCAGCCGCCATCCTGTTGCGCGATACTGAGATACAGGTCGCCGCGCCCGCGGCCTTCGGGTCGGCTGGAAGCAAAGATCAGGTAGCGCCCGGCCGGATCAATGTACGGATCGCCCTCGTACCAGCGGCTGTTCACAGATTTGGGCAGCCGCTCAGGAGGCGCATCCGCGCCTGCTTTGGCGACAAAGATATCATAGTTCTCGCTGCCCGCCGGGCGGTCAGAGGAGAAGTAGAGATCGCCGGCGGTGGTGATCGAAGTATAGTAATCGTTGGAGGGGCTGTTCACGGCCTCGCCCATCACCACCGGCTCGGCCCACACGCCATCGGCGCCGCGCGGCAGATAAGCGATATCGGCGCTGCCTTTGGCCCGAGTGATGAAATAGAGCCGCGTTTCGTCAGCCGAGAGATAGGGATCGTGCGCGTTAAACTCAGGGCTGCCGACGATGTGTTGCCGCCCGGTCCATCCCTCTGCGCTCCAATCATAGGCCTCGATCGATTGCCATTCACCATGCTCGATCCCGATGTAAAGTCTGCGGCGATCGCGCGAGAGGCTCGCACAGAACTCATATCGATCGGGGAGCGAAACAACACCCTGGCCAAGGTTCGCTGGCGCGTCAGGCGCGACCGGGGGGCTCAGAGCAGCCATGTCATTGTCGGCAATTGCGGATTGCAGCAGGCCCAGGAGGCCGAGCGCTGTGAAACCAGGTAGTCGCATGATCACCCCCCTTGCGTTGCCGTGCCGCAAAACAATGGCCGCTTGAGGTGCGCCGCGTCCATGCCCGGCAAGGGCACTCATCCCACTTCAGCCACAGCGCATGGCAACATTCAGGGATTTAGCTTCGGTGCGGCGCCACCCGATGCTCGCCGCGGATCCAGCGCACGGTGCCCGAAGAGGCGCGCATCACCACGCTCTCGGTTGTCATGATCGTGGCGCCAGTGGCTTTCTTGCGGCGTTTAACGCCCTCAAGCAGCGAACCCGAGGTGACGCCGGTCGCTGCGAAAATGCAATCGCCCTTCGCCAAGTCCTCGAGCTTGTAGATGCGATTGAGATCGTCGATGCCCCACTTTCGAGCGCGCGCCTTCTCATCTTCGTTGCGAAAGACAAGCCGCCCGTTAAACTGTCCACCGACACAGCGCAAAGCCGCCGCTGCGAGGACGCCTTCGGTCGCGCCGCCCTGCCCCATATACATGTCAATCGTGGTGTCCTGATCCGTCACTGCAATCACCCCGGCAACATCGCCATCGCCGATCAGGTGCACCCCGCAGCCGATCGCGCGCAGCTCCGCGATAAGAGCAGCATGACGCGGTCGATCCAACACACAGACATTGATTTCAGCGGGCGCTTTGCCCTTCGCCTCAGCCACCGCCTTCACATTGTCTGCCGGTGATTGGGCGAGGTCGATAATTCCTTCGGGCAGGCCGGGGCCCACGGCCAGCTTGTCCATATATACGTCGGGCGCGTTCAACAGGCAGCCCTCTTCCGCCGCAGCGAGGACAGCCAGCGCGTTTGGACCGGCCTTTGCGGTGATGGTGGTGCCTTCGAGCGGATCGAGCGCTATGTCGATCTTTGGGCCTTTCCCCGGTGCGCCGCCAACCTTTTCGCCGATGTAAAGCATGGGCGCTTCGTCGCGTTCGCCTTCGCCGATGACCACGGTCCCGTCCATGTAGAGATTGTCAAACGCGCGGCGCATGGCTTCCACTGCGGCAGCGTCAGCGGCCTTTTCATCGCCTCGGCCGATGAGCTGGGCAGCGGCGACCGCTGCGGCTTCCGTAACGCGGACCATCTCAAGCACGAGAACGCGATTGATCGCACCTTGTGCAGCGGGTTCCTTCGAGGCGAGAACGTCTGTATCACCGCCTGCGTGAGTGCCCGGAGAGGTGCTTGTGTTCATTTCGAATTCATCCCTTTGATAGCTTTATTTTTGGCGCAATCGCATCCGTCGCTTAGTCCCTGGGAGCCTGATTTGTCGAGCAATGGTAAGGGGACTTTCGGGCACAAACTGTGTTGGCGCAGTGTTGCTGTGATAAGCCTTCTCTGCAGTTATCCCTTGAGCGCTCAGGATGACGGCGTGGTGACGCAAGAGGCCGGGGAAACCCCTCAGGAAGCGCCCGATCCAGCGCCCGAGCCAAGCGACGATGAACGCATCAACATCCTAATCACAGTGCCTCGCGGCGATGTGAACGAGGCGCAAGCCGAAGAATGCGAAGACCGCGCGGATGCCGGCACAATCAGCGGCGAGATCGTGGTGTGCCGCAGGATCGGGGAAGACGGCTCAAACTATTTCAGCGGCAGCCGGGCTGCAGCGCAAAAGCGCTATGCAGAGGAGACCGCTTTTGCCGGCGACGTGCGTACGCCCGATGTCGCGGGGAGCGGTATCTTTCGCGGGCCGGCAACAGTCTCAGGCGCTTGCTTCATCCCCCCATGCCCGGATGAGGCGGCGCTGATCATCGATGTCGAAGCTCTGCCCGAAGCGCCACCGGGATCAGATGCAGACCGAATCTCGCGCGGGCTACCCCCGCTCGGCCAGGATGGGGAATTGACAGTCGAAGAGATCCAGAAGCGGCGCGAAGCGCTTGGCCTGCCACCTCCCAAGTATAAAGCGAAGGACGAGTAAGCGAGGCTTTCCGTCCAGCACACCTTGCCAGTTGGGCCAGCTCAAGACGCGAGGATGGGAAGAACCAGCGGCTCTGCGGTGAGATTGTCTGAGCCCTCCAGCAGAGAGAGCGCCTTCGCAACGGCGCGCTCCGGGCCCTCATGCGTCACAATCGCCACCATCACCTCACCGCCATCGCGCGATTGACCGCGCTGTATCAGACTCTCGATCGAAACGTCCGCATCGCGCATCGCCGCCGTGATCTCAGCCAGCACGCCCGGGCGATCGTTGACGGTAAAGCGAAGGTAAGCGCGTTGGAGGAGATCGCCAGTGGGCGCCGGGCCAAGCGGGCTGAGTTGATCCACCGGCATCGAGAACGAGGCACCGACTTCGTCGCGCGCAATGTCAATAATGTCGGCGACCACGGCGGACGCTGTCGGTCCATCCCCTGCGCCTGCGCCTTGGAACAGCAAGCGGCCTGAGAAGTTCCCTTCGGCCACAACGGCATTGGTCGGCCCGTCAACTGGTGCCAAGGGATGATCCTTCGCTACAAGGCATGGGCGCACGCGTTGAAGCAAAGTCTCGGCCCCAACATCGCCTCGGACTTCCGCTTCGGCAATCAACCGGATCACGAACCCAAGAGCGTCGGCCTGAGCGATGTCAGCTGCGCGAATGCCGGTGATGCCGCTCACCTGCACGGCTTCAAAGTCCACTCGTGCACCAAAGCCGATGGCGGCGAGGATCGAAAGCTTATGCGCTGCATCGATCCCTTCAATGTCAAAAGTGGGATCTGTCTCGGCGTATCCGAGCCGCTGCGCATCGCTGAGCACTTGGCTAAAGTCTGCGCCCGTCGCCTCCATCTCTGTGAGGATGTAATTGCAGGTGCCGTTGAGGATGCCGTAGACTTTTGTGAGGGCATTCGCGCTGGTGCCTTCGCGCAGACCTTTGACCACCGGGATACCGCCTGCGACCGCCGCTTCGAACTTGAGCGGCGCACCGCGCGCATCTGCTTCGCTTGCCAGCTCGAGCCCGTGATGCGCGATCATCGCTTTGTTCGCTGTAACCAGCCCTTTGCCCGCCTTGAGTGCTGCGCGCGAAAGCGCCAATGCCGGACCATCTGATCCACCCACCAGTTCCAGCACCACATCGATATCTTCGCGCGCTGCAAGCGCGGTCATGTCATCTTCCCATTGGAAGCGCGCCAGATCGACACCGCGATCCTTGGTCCGGTCGCGCGCGCTCACGGCTGTCACTTCGATCGGTCGGCCCGCACGCGCTGCGATGAGATCGCGATTGGTGTCGATCAATCGGATTACACCGGCACCCACAGTGCCGAGGCCAGCGATGGCCAGGCGCAAGGGGGCTTTGGTTTCAGCGGTGTCGGGCACAGGCGAAAGGCTCCAGCTTAGAGAATGAAGTGCCGCTCCCTAGACGCCGACCTTGCGCCGTCAAGTGCTGCTTCTCAGCTCTCTATCGTCAGCGCTCAAGTGATTTCGCGTGCGCACGGGCCTAGCTCGCGCATGATGAACTCGTAATCGCGCACCGCAAGCTGCCTTGCCCCCGGCTCGCGTGCGAGATTGGCGCTAGAGGGCAAGCTTTCGGGCAAGGAACACGCGAGGCGATACCAGCGCAATGTCTCGGGCTCCGGAGCGCGCGCCGAGGAATCGATGATCTCTCCCCAAGAAACGCCCCATACAGCAGGCTGCGAAGGACGGCGCAGCACAGTCAACGAAACGGGCGACCCGTCGCGCGTTGAAAGAAAGATCTGCGTTTCGGATTCGCCTGTAAGTGTGCCAGGCACCGCCAGCGCATCGCTGATTCCTGTGATCACGGGCGGCGCATCTTTGGATAAAAGCCCTCTAAGGATCGGGCTTAATCGGCTTTCCAGCTCGGCGCTGTAATCAAGCTGAGCGTTTTCGCCCATCAATTGAAGCTGCGTCTCGCCCTTAGGCCCAGAGCCCGCCTCATTAGCGAAGAGAAGCATCTCGCGCTTCTTCAGCTTGGGCGGTTTGCCTTTGTCAGTCAGCGGCACGTCAACCAGATATACAAGCGATTCGCCGATTGCCGCCGAGCCCGCGATCAAAACTTGCGTCTCCGCTTCTATGTAAAGACGAGCGAATCCCGGTGCCAGACCAGGCGCTCTTTCCGGGCTCACAACCGTTTGACGGCGAATCTGTGCGCGCACGACAAGCGCGCTTCGATCAGCCAGAGTAATCAGATCGGCATAAGTTGCGCGCTGCGCTGCGGGGAGGTCTGCCGCATTTGCGCCTTTTTCTCGATCTTGCGCAATCGCCGGATCGATAGCGCTTGGGAGCAGCAATCCAAGACCAAGGACCAAAGACAGCCCTCTGAAACTATTGATCAATTTAGTGTTAACGCGGGCCATTTCCTAACCAACCTTCCTCCGTAAGTGTCGCTTTTATACATCCAGTTGCGCCTCGGGGCGAGACAAGTGAATCGAAGATGGACCGATAAAGCGTTTGATTGCCTAGGTGTTGACCGTTAAAGCGCGAATTGCTCGCAAGCGGCTTGGGGACAAATCCGTAGTGAGCAGGAGCGATGATGAGTTCTCTTGCACATTCATCGCTTTACGGGGTGTGAACCGGCCTTGACAGGTTGCTTCGTCCACCCGCGTGGGAGACATTTATGATTGGGATTCGCGCCCGGTTCTCAAGCGGACCGGACGCGAGATTAGTGCTTAGCGCCCCCGGCTAGCACGCATTGGAGAGAAAGCGACTGGATGGCATACGCTGACCAAGAAATGAGTGGAAGTAAGGTTACTTCCATCGTTATCGTGGCGCTGATCCATGTGCTGATCGGGTACCTGCTGATTTCGGGTCTGGCCATTTCGGCCGTCAAAGAAATCGCCGAGCGGGTTACCACGATCGACATTGAGGAGCCACCGCCCCCCGAAGAAGAGCCACCGCCCCCGCCGCCTGAGCAGGACGTGGCCCCGCCGCCGCCGGTCGCACCGCCGCCGCCGATTAGCATCGCGCCCGCGCCGCCGCCGATCCAGACGCAGCCAACTATTCCACCGCCAGCGCCCCCGGCGCTGCTCATTCCGCCGCCTGCCCCTGTGGCACCCCCGGCGCCTCCGCCTCCGGCACCGCCCTCTCTTGCACGTGGTGCGTCAACCAAGGGCGAGCGTCGCTGGGCTTCGCGTATTCAAGAAAACTATCCCTCGCGTGCTCTGCGCGAAGAGATTGAGGGCACTGTCGGCGTCGCCGTCACTGTCACCGCGAACGGCCGCGCAACCGGTTGTCGGGTTACCGCATCAAGTGGTTCGTCGATCCTCGATGCCGCCGCATGCAAAGGGATGGAGCGCTACGCACGCTTCAATCCGGCGCTAGATGATGCGGGCAACCCGACCACGGGACGCTACTCGACACGGATTACATACCGCTTGAATTGATTGAGTTTGAGCTTTCGTTCTCGGGGGACTTCGAGAGCGAGAGTTCTGGGGACACATTTTTTAATAAGGATTTTCGCAATGATCTTGGAACTGCTTGCAGCAACTGAAGCGCCGACCAACGAGTTTGGCTTCTGGAAGGCGATGGAAGAAGGCGGCCCGGTCGCTTGGTCGATCCTCGCCGTCATGGTGATCATGAGCGTCGGCTCATTCTACATCCTTTTCACCAAGCTTTTTGAGCAAAACAAGGTGATGGGCCAGTACAAGAAAGGCAAACCGGCATTCTGGCGTTCGGCAAGCCTGAAGGACGGCGCCACCAAGTTTGAAAAGAACTCAGCATGGCGTCAGCTCGCCGACGATGCGGTGAAGGCTCAGGAAGACCACCACAAAATGCATGGTGCAGGCAGCGAAGTTGAGTATGTCGAAGATAGCATCCTGCACAGCCAGGAAACGATCAACTCGGCGCTTTCAGGCGGCCTCTCTTTCCTCGCGTCGGTCGGCGCTACCGCACCGTTCATTGGTCTGCTCGGTACGGTGATCGGGATTTATCGCGCGCTCATCAACATCGGCATCGAGGGTTCAGCCTCGATCGATAAGGTTGCCGGTCCCGTCGGTGAAGCTCTGATCATGACCGCGAT
>JBCBOW010000045.1:0-9021 GCA_039821045.1 Pseudomonadota bacterium | reverse complement strand
GATGCCGCAGGCCCATGACTTAACACTGGTCGAGGACTTCATGCTGATCCCTGAAGCGCCCGCCAGTGACAAGGCACGGGACCATTGGGAGCGCAGCTGGGCGCTGCTCGATGGCGGCGTGTTTGCAAGCGAGGATTTCCGCGCTGCGGAACTGGGACAGCAAGGGCTGGAAACGGGAGCTGTGGAGAGCCTCACGCTGGGCACACTCGAAGGCGGGATCAAACGGTTTGATGCCATCGTACAGAATGCGCTTCATCGCGGCTTGCCGCCTGCTCAGTGAGCGCTTAGGGGGCGCTGCTTATGCCCACCAACCCTGCCCCATCCCAAGATCGCCCCGAGGGCGATCGCATCGCCAAATTGCTCGCGCGAGCTGGAATTGCCAGTCGGCGCGAGATTGAGCGGATGATCGCAGACGGGCGCGTTACTCTGGATGGCAAGAAGATCGAAACGCCCGCGACCTTCCTCACCAGCCTCAAAGGCGTAAGCGTTGATGGCAAACCGGTGGCAGCGCCAGAGCCCACTCAGCTTTACGCTTTTCATAAGCCAACCGGGCTCATCACCGCAGAGCGTGATCCAGCCGGTCGCCCCACGATCTACGCAGCTTTGCGCAATGCCCTGCCCAAAGAGACGCCGCGCCTGATGCCGATCGGGCGGCTTGATCTTAACACTGAAGGCCTGCTGCTTTTGACGAACGATGGCGCATTGAAGCGGCAGATGGAGCTGCCTGCGTCCGCTGTTCCGCGCACATATCGCGCACGCGCATTCGGAGAGGTCACTCAGGATGCGCTTGAAGCGCTGATCGAGGGCGTGGAAATTGATGGGGTGCGCTACGGCTCGATAGACGCCAATCTTGAGCGAGGAGGAAGCGGCGCTTCCAAGAACCAGTGGATTGAAATGACGATCACGGAAGGAAAGAACCGTGAGGTTCGCCGCGTGCTCGAATATCTCGGCCTGAAGGTAAACCGGCTTATCCGCACGGCCTATGGTCCTTTTGCGCTTGGCGATTTGCCTCGCGGGCAGGCTGCACGCATCCGCAAGGGGGATCTTGATCGGTTTGTCAGCCAGCTGAAGAAGAGCCGCGCCTAATGCGCATCATTGCGGGCGAGTGGCGCGGGCGAAAGCTTACAGCGCCCAAAGGCGATGCGACCCGCCCCACAGCAGACCGCACGCGCGAGACGCTCTTGTCGATGCTGACCAGCCGTCTGGGAAGCTTTGCGGAGCTCCAGATTGCGGATCTGTTTGCAGGCTCGGGCGCACTTGGGCTCGAAGCCCTCTCCCGGGACGCTGCGCAATGTTTGTTTGTCGAGCAGGATCGCGAGGCGCTGAGCGCTTTGCGAGCGAATATCGCTGCGCTTGATGCACGCAATCGGTCCCGTGTGGAGGCTGGCTCGGTCATGCACCTGCGCGCCGCGCCACAGACCTACGATCTCATCCTCCTTGATCCGCCATACCACACAGGCGCGGGCGTGGTGGCGCTTGATCGTTTGCAGCGCTTGGGCTGGATCAGCGAGGCGACGTGGATTGCGCTCGAGACCGCGGCAAACGAAGATGTCCTCGTCAAAGGGCTCGTTATCGAAACAGAGCGCCGGGTCGGCAAAGGCAAGCTCACCTTACTCAGGCTGGATATGGACAGCCAGAGCGCGCCAGAGCCAGGCTCTGGGCGCGAGTGAGCCGGGCGCTGACATGGACCAATGCCAACCCGGCAACCCTGCATGCGGGACCACAAACCGCATGCAGGGCCTAACGCTTAGCTGGTCCTTTCACTGGATTTGTAGCGCGCCTCAATCCGGCCCCAGGCCTCCTCGCGATCGGCTGAAGGCAAACCGGACAAGGTAACGCGGTCAGCATCGGTCAGCCCCCAGAACATCTTCTGACGCTCAGGGCTGAGGGTCCAGTAGTAAGACTGTGTGCCTGAGGGCCAGCCATCATAGGTTGCACGTTTGTCAGCAGGCCATTGATCGATCTCAGCTTGCTGTTCGGGATTTGGCTTCATCATCGCAGTGTCGGCCTCTGGCACCGCAGGCTGTGCGCTGAGCATCGCGATAGGGAGAGTGACGGTTAAAGCTGCAAGACTGGTTTGAGCGGTGTACCGCGCCCAAAGTCTGGATATGTGACGCATCGGGGGTTCCTCACGAAGTTACGGTTTCAGGTTCCCAAGCGGTCCGAACACTGGCGCGATGCAAGAGGCATCCCCTCTCTTGCAAAGCGCGATTTGGATCATGTGCGGTGCCAACGCGTTTGACCATAGGAGTGCGCGAGGCGCGCCTTAGCGCGAGCACGCTGCAGCGAGAGCTGTGGCGAAAGCGCGGTGGTACGATTGAGCTTAGCGCTTGGGGATGCCACATTGTGTTGACGCAGCGTCGGGTGGACTTGCCGAGGGTGCCTTTGTTCTTTATCTGTTCCAATATGTTTCCTGAGCGTGTGTGATGTCTGAACCCCTGCCCCTTCCTGCCCAAGATGGCTCTGACGCCGTGCCCGCCTATGCGGCGCGGCTGAATGCGCCGCAGCGCGAGGCGGTGCTGACGACCGAGGGCCCGGTCTTGATGCTGGCTGGCGCTGGCACGGGAAAGACCGCCGCTCTGACTGCGCGGCTTGCGCATCTGGTCGCAACAAGGCGCGCTTATCCCAGTCAGATTTTGTGCGTCACCTTCACCAACAAGGCCGCACGCGAGATGCGCGAGCGCGTTGGCGGACATTTGGGGCCGCATTCTGAAGGCATTCCCTGGCTTGGCACCTTCCACTCAATCTGCGCCAAAATGCTGCGGCGCCATGCCGAGCTTGTGGGGCTGGAGAGCAACTACACCATTATCGACACCGATGATCAGCTCCGGCTCTTGAAGCAGCTGATCACGGATAATGATCTTGATGAAAAGCGCTGGCCCGCTCGGCAGCTTGCTGGCCTGATCGACAGTTGGAAAAACCGGGGTCTTAACCCCCACAATCTCGATGCGATCGATAATGAAGCCTACGCCAATGGGCGAGGACAGGCGATGTACGCCGCCTATCAGGAGCGGCTGAAGGCTCTGAACGCATGCGACTTCGGCGACTTGATGTTGCACATGCTCAACATCTTTCGCGAGCATACGGATATCCTGACCGATTATCAGCGCCGCTTCCGCTACATCCTCGTCGACGAATATCAGGACACGAATGCGGTTCAATACCTTTGGCTGAGGCTGCTTGCTCAGGCGCACAAGAATATCTGTGTTGTTGGCGATGATGATCAGTCGATCTATTCCTGGCGCGGAGCCGAGGTCGCTAACATTCTGCGCTTTGAGAAGGATTTCCCGGGCGCAGCTGTGATCCGGTTGGAGCAGAACTACCGCTCCACTCCGCATATCCTCGGCGCGGCTTCGGGCCTGATCCGTTCCAATTCTCAGAGACACGAAAAGACCTTGTGGACCAAGGCCAATGGCGGCGACAAAGTCCGCGTCATTGGTGTTTGGGATGCGCCTGAAGAAGCGCGCCGCGTGGGCGAGGAGATTGAGCGGCTTGAAGGCGAAGGCGCGCCGCTGGATCAGGTCGCGATCCTTGTGCGGGCGCAATACCAGACCCGCGAATTTGAAGACCGCTTCATTCAGATCGGCGTCAGTTATCGCATCATCGGCGGGTTTCGATTTTATGAGCGCGCCGAGATCCGCGATGCGTTGGCTTATTTGAGGGTAATCGCACAGCCGCAGGACGATCTCGCTTTCGAGCGGATTTACAACCAGCCCAAACGCGGTCTTGGTTCCAAGACGCTTGAGAAAATGCACAGCCATGCCCGGCGCACTGGCATGCCACTCGCCGCCGCCTCGCTCGATCTGGCTGATAGCGATGAACTGCCCAAGCGCGCCGCGAACACAATCGGCGGTTTGATGCGGCAATTTCTTACATGGCGCGAGGCCGCCGAAGCGCTGACCCCGGCTGACCTTTTAAGGCTCGTTCTCGATGAGTGCGGCTATAACGAGATGCTTGCCAAAGACCGCTCGGCTGAAAGCGCTGGACGCGCCGAGAACCTCTCCGAATTGGCGCGCGCCATGGAGGAGTACGAAACGCTCGGCGATTTCCTCGAGCATGTCAGTCTCGTGATGGACAATGATCGCGGCGATGGCGAAGACACGGTCACGATCATGACGATCCACGCTGCCAAAGGTCTCGAGTTTGATCACGTGTTCTGCGTCGGCTGGGAGGAAGGCGTCTTTCCCTCGCAGCGCGCAATCGATGAAGGCGGGCTTGCCAGCCTCGAGGAAGAGCGACGGCTTGCTTATGTCGCGATCACTCGCGCGCGCCGCCGGGCGATGATCTTTCACGCCGCCAACCGGCGCATCTATGGGCAATGGACGAGCTCAATCCCCTCTAGTTTCATCGAAGAATTGCCCGAGGAACACATCGAGCAGGAAACAACGATGACGGGCGGTGCGAGCCTGTGGCGCGCCAATTGGTCAGAAAATGAAGACCCCTTCGCGCATGTCGCCAAGGCGAGCCCGCAAAGGCAGGAGACCCGCGGCCCTGGATGGCAGCGCGCGATCGCCAGCGGCTATGATACCCAGCCCGCCAGTGTTCGCGAAGCGGGACGCTCTGCAGCCAATTTCGCCGGCCCCGCCCGCGCTGACATCCGCATTGGCGCGATGGTGGAACATGCCAAATTCGGCACCGGCTGCGTGGTGGATCAGGAAGGCAACAAGCTCGAGATCGAATTCGAAAACCACGGGACCAAGCGCGTGCTCGATAGCTTTGTGACGGTGGTGAGTTAGAGCGCGCTGCGCCGCAAGGCACTCAATAAGGCGAAACGGCGATCCACACGGCGACAACAAAGCATGTCCCGCCCAGCGTCCCGAAGACGTGCCAGATCGGATAGCGGTATGGCATGCCCTTGCGCCGGTAGACCCTTGTTCCCAAGGCATAGAACGCACCGCCCGCCGCCACCGCGTAAGTGCAAGCCTGCGGCAATTGCGTCCACATATCCGGCAGCGCCAAGAAGGCAAAACCGCCCATCCCCAGATAGGAAACAAGCGACCAGCGCGAGTCTCCATTATCGCCCGAGAGCTTGAACCAAACACCCACCAGAGCGCACACCCAGATCACAGCCAGGATACCAAGGGCACTCGGCGTGCCAGCGGCGATCAAAAGCGGGCTGAACGTGGCGGCAATCAGCAGATAGATCACTGCATGATCCCAGCGGCGCAGCATCGCGCGCCAATCGTGTCGGGGATGCAAATGGTAAGCGAAGGAAACAGCGATCGAGGCGAGAACAGCCAGCGCATAGACCACGCTCGCTGCAACAATGGACGGCTCACTGCGTTCTACGGCAGCCCCAATCAAAAAAGCAGCGGCCACCGCAAAGCCGAAAAGGCTCACAGCATGAACAACGAAATCGGCAAGGCGCTCAGGCTCAGTTTTGCTGGGATATGGCATTACGCTGCAGCGATCGCTGGCATTCTTTTTTCACGGGGAGTTTGAGCTGTAAGGGCGTGATCAAACACAAGGCCCTGTGCGATTATCCAAACCCAATATCCAAAAAACCAGGCTTTGGCCCGTTCCATTCGCCCGCTGGGACAGGTTCGTCTGCTTCATCGCGGCGTTGCGAGCGGCCACGGCGCGGCCTTTCGCCCTGGTCTTTGTCCCGTTCCTCATCGCGAGCGCGGCGGCCGCGCGATCGTTTCGGCTGTTCGGCGAAATCCTGTGAATCGTCTTTTTCAACTTGGGGCGGCTCGGGCGCCTCTACGATCTCAACCCGCACATCGTCCTTACCAAAGACCTTGATCGAAGCGCCGGTCAGCTTTTCAACATTGGCGATCGCTTCAGCATCTTCGTCCGCAACGAAAGTGAATGCGCGGCCCTTCGCGCCGGCGCGTCCGGTTCGCCCGATACGGTGGACATAATCGTCCGGGTGCCAAGGCGTGTCGAAATTGAAGACGTGGCTGACGCCTTTGATGTCGAGCCCACGCGCAGCCACGTCGCTCGCTACCAGAATGTTGACCTCACCCGCCTTGAAGCGATCAAGCTCCTTGAGACGGGAGGATTGATCCATATCGCCGTGGATTTCGCCGCTCGCAAAGCCATGGCGCTGAAGGCTCTTGTTGAGCTCGCGCACCGTTGTCTTGCGGTTGGCAAAAACGATCGCTGTCTCGACATGGTCGTTTTGCAAGAGCCAACGCAGCGTTTCGCGTTTCTGGCGCGCTTTGACCGGGACTTTGAAGGCGGTGATATCCTTGTTCGTGGTCGCGGCGCGCGCCGTCTCGATGCGCTTGGGATTGCTGAGAAACTTTTTGGCGAGCTTCTCAATCGGCGCCGGCATCGTGGCCGAAAAAAGCATGGTTTGGCGCGTTTCGGGAAGCTTGTCACAGATGAACTCAATATCCGGGATGAAGCCCATATCGAGCATCCGGTCCGCTTCATCAATCACCAGCAACTCGCATCCGTTGAGCAAGATCTTGCCGCGCTCAAACAGGTCCATCAGGCGCCCTGGAGTCGCGATCAGGACATCGACGCCTTCATCGAGCGTCTTCAACTGATCGCCCATTTGCACGCCGCCGATCAGCAAAGCCATCTTGAGATCATGGTTCTTGCCATACTTCTCAAAATTTTCTGCCACCTGCGCCGCGAGTTCGCGGGTGGGCTCAAGAATAAGTGACCGCGGCATGAGCGCCCGCCGGCGCCCACTGGCCATGACATCGATCATGGGCAACACGAAGCTCGCCGTTTTGCCGGTGCCCGTCTGCGCGATCCCGATGAGATCTTTCATCATCAACACGGCCGGTATTGCTTCAGCCTGGATTGCAGTCGGCACTGTGTATCCAGCATCCGCAACGGCTGAGAGCAATTCATCAGAAAGGCCGAGATCGGCGAAAGTCATGTGCAGCAAAATTGTCCGGGTAAGAGGGCCTGGTCGGCCCATCAATTTTATCAAGAACTAGGGGCGCGCCCAAAATAGAGTAGCGCTCAAGCTCTTTTGAGGCGCAGCCAATGCGCATAGATCAGGCAAAAGTCAAGAAAGCGCGGCCTTTTGAGAGCGCAGCAATCAGTCGTCTACAGCCACCAATTGGCGCAGTCGGCTGATTTCACAGATCGCGCCATTGCGCGAATGGAGCTTATCGCGGTCGATACAGATCTTTCCATCATCGTGCCGCTCGACATAGAAGCCGGAATAGAAGTCCCGCGCGCGGCAAGCTTTTTCAAGATTGACACTCATGATCTTTGAATCGCGCATAAACAGCAGGAGCCGATTGCCGCTGCCCGTTTGAACCCCCGCAATTCCCGAAAGAGGCACGCAGCTTCCGGTTTTGCGTTCTTTGAACTCGGTGGTGATAGAGCGTTGTGGCAGACGGGCGAGCAGGTTTTGCCGAGCGCTAGAGCGCTGAGGAGAAATTCGCACAACCACACGCTGCTCAATGTGCACCTGGCCCCAAACTTGATTTTGGTAATGCGCTTGAAAACCAGCGCTGCGCGAGATCTGTTTATCTGGTGATGGCGCCGGGGCCGCATTCACAGCCGAAACGGAAGCTGCGTTCGCCGCGCGCGCTTCGAGCCCGAATGTGCTGTGCGAAAGCAGCGGCACAATCAGCGACAATGGCGCAGAAAAGGCGGCGAAACTGACCATATGGTTAGAAAATGACCTCCCAAACCGAACGCGCGCGCTTCGCGACCAAGCGCCCCTGCACTTTATAGACCTTGGCTGCTACCAAAAGGGTTTGAACGGCGGCTTAACTGTGCTGTCAGTCCCATCTGAGCAAGGCTTTGCAGAGTTCAAAGCGATTGGCGTGTGACAAAGGTGCCACAATGACGACAACACTTACCCCAGATCCACACGCTAAAAGCGCCGAAAACTTTGCGGCAGCGGCACTAGATCTGCTGGGGCCGAAGGGTTTCACGCGCGATCCTGACCTTGTTGACCCGTGGCTCACTGATTGGCGTGGGCGATACACTGGCCGCGCGATCGGACTGGCCTCTCCAGCCTCACCCCATGAAGTCTCCGCGCTCGTTTCGCTCTGCGACAAGCACCAGGTTCCGATCGTGCCGCAGGGTGGAAACAGCGGTATGGCGGGCGGCGCGACGCCTGACACCAGCGGGTCAGCTGTCATTCTTTCGCTGCGCCGCATGAACGCGATCCGATCGCTCGAGCAAGACGCCGGATACATCATTTGCGAAGCAGGGGTGGTGCTGCAAACGCTTCATGAAGCGGCGGCGGCTCGGGATCTGCGCTTTCCATTAACGCTGGGTGGCAAAGGCTCAGCGACGGTAGGCGGGCTCATCTCAACCAATGCCGGCGGCACGCAGGTGCTGCGCTATGGTACAATGCGGGCGCAAGTTCTTGGCCTTGAGGTTGTGTTGCCCAATGGTCAGTTGCTCGACGGATTGACCCCTTTGAAAAAAGACAATCGCGGGTTTGATCTCAAGCAATTGTTTATCGGATCAGAGGGCACACTGGGCATCATAACGGCGGCCACTTTGCGTTTGCTACCAGCGCCCCGCGCCCGGGTAACGGTCTGGGCCGGCCTCTCCTCCATCCTTGACGCGCGCACTGTCTTGCAGCGCATCGATCAACAGCTCGGCGAGGCACTGGAAGGGTTTGAAGTCGTGCCAGCGCATTGCCTGGAAAGCGTTCTTAGTCACTTGCCCGATGCCAAGGCTCCGCTGGCGGAAAAGCATGCGTGGAATGCGCTGATAGAGTGCACTGGCCAGGATCAGGGTGCTTTGCAATCGCAGGTCGAAGAGGCTTTGGCAGCTGCGCTTGCGGAGGGACTGATCGCGGACGCGGTGATCGCCAGCAACGAAACGCAGGCAGAGCATTTCTGGCTGCTGCGCGATTCCATCTCGGCGGCTGAAAGAGCGATTGGCCCTGCGGTTCAGCATGATATCTCGGTACCCGTAGAACGGATGCCTGAGTTTATCGTCGATACCATACCAATGCTTGAAAGCGAGTTTCCCGGGACGAAGGGGGTGGCATTCGGGCATTTGGGCGATGGGAACGTGCACTTTCATGTGCTCGCACCGCCCGGTGCTGTGCGCGGCGAATGGGAGGACGAGGAAGGCAAATCG
>JBCBOW010000044.1:0-9037 GCA_039821045.1 Pseudomonadota bacterium | reverse complement strand
CTCTGGCAATTGGCTGGTGCAGAAGTTTGCGACGGGTGGCGGCATCTGGATCGCGGGACAGATCATCTATTACTCGCAATTCTCGACCGATGCTCAGCCCGGCACAGTGCCGCAAACTGTCCTGGCAGACATGGTCACGTTCTATGGCTTGGCCACCATCGCGCTGGCGATCGTTGCATCGGTGTTTCTCGGCAATTTCCCGATCAGCCGTGAAGATCATGAAGCGCGGGTGATCCGCTTGGCAGCGCGAAAGGCAAACACGCCGACCGAAACCCAAGCCGAGGGCACAGCAAGCGCAGCATTCGTTGACCCTGATGCGTCCACTGCCGCACCCTAAAGGTCCGAATGCGCGCCCGGACACAGTCAAAACTCAAGGCGGCTTGCAAAAACAGTGGTTGGCGCAAGGCCTAGGCTCTGCAAGAGTCAAAAAGTAACAGATTCGAACACAACCGGGACGAGAGAGGATCACCCCCATGGATTTTGAACCGACAGAACGTCAGGCCTATTGGTCAGGCCGCGTGCGCGACTTCATCGAAACGCATGTTCGCCCCAACATGGCGACTTACAAAGAGCAAGACGCTGAGGGCGATCGCTGGAAGGTGATCCAGATCATCGAAGACAAGAAGAAGCTCGCGAAAGAAGCGGGCATCTGGAACCTCTTTATGCCGCCGCGCAATGAGAGCCACAACCATGTTGACGACACCTACGAGTTTGACGGCCCCGGTCTCACCAACCTTGAATACGCACTATGCGCTGAAGAGATGGGTCGCATCGGCTGGGCCTCTGAAGTCTTCAACTGCTCCGCGCCTGACACGGGCAATATGGAAGTCTTCCACCGCTACGGTACGCGAGAACAGAAGGAAGAGTGGCTTACCCCGCTCATGAATGGCGAGATCCGCTCAGCCTTCCTGATGACCGAACCTTTCACCGCTTCCTCAGATGCGACCAACATCGAAACCCGGATTGAGCGCGATGGCGATGAATATGTCATCAATGGCCGCAAGTGGTGGTCATCAGGGCTCGGCGATCCGCGCTGCAAAGTCGCGATCGTGATGGGCAAAACCGATTTTGAAGCGAAGCGTCACGCACAGCAATCGATGGTCCTTATGCCGATCGATACACCGGGCGTGAACATCCTGCGCCATCTCCCCGTGTTCGGTTATGACGACGCGCCGCACGGCCACATGGAAGTCGAAATGAAGGACGTTCGCGTGCCCGTCTCGAACATGCTGCTCGGCGAGGGCCGCGGCTTTGAGATTGCGCAAGGGCGCCTCGGGCCGGGCCGCATCCACCATTGCATGCGCACCATCGGCGTTGCTGAAGAAGCTCTCGAAAAAATGTGCAAGCGCCTTCAAGAGCGCGAAGCGTTCGGCAAGCCGATTTACAAACACTCGGTTTGGGAGGAGCGCATCGCGCGCGCACGGATCGACATCGACATGACGCGCCTGCTGTGTCTCAAGGCCGCCGACATGATGGACAAGGTTGGCAACAAGTCTGCCAAGCAGGAAATCGCGATGATCAAGGTTCAGGCACCCAATATGGCGCTCAAGATCATTGATGACGCGATCCAGGCGCATGGCGGCGGCGGCGTCACCACCGATTATGGCCTTGCCAGCGCTTACGCTCAGATGCGCACATTGCGCCTTGCGGACGGGCCAGACGAAGTTCACGCCCGCTCCATTGCGCGCATGGAAATCGGAAAGCATGCCCCAGAGGAGGGCCCAACGGCAAACGCACTGCGCGGCGGTGTGGGCGCGCCCGCCAATGATGGCGGCATGAGCTCTGGCGATATGGGCGTTGCCCGCTAATCACGCGCGCGAACAAGACAGTCTCCGCTGGACGGGAGACGCGAAGGCGGGGTGGTGCGTGTCGACGTGCCGCCCCCTTTTGCAAAAAAAGGGTGAGGAATGGACATCGATTTTGACAAGGAAATGGTCGGCACTGTTGAAGTGCCCGAGAAGGACAAGCTCGATCTCGACAAGCTGACCGCGTGGTTTGCTGACAATGTCGAGGGCTTCGAGGGACCAATCAGCTACACAAAATTCAAGGGTGGCCAGTCCAACCCGACATACAAGATCGAGACGCCCACTACGAACTACGTCCTGCGCCGCCAGCCCTTTGGTAAGCTCTTGCCGAGCGCGCATGCGGTTGATCGTGAATACGCGGCAATGACGGGCCTGCACCCCACGGGCTTTCCCGTGCCCAAGACCTATGGCCTTTGCGAAGATCCCGAGGTGATCGGCTCCAAATTCTTCGTCATGTCGATGGCCGATGGCCGCTCGCTGTGGAACGGCGCGCTGCCCGGTATGGAGCCAGATCAGCGCCGCGAGCTTTATCATGCGCTGATTGATACAATGGCAGAGCTCCACCTCAACAAGCCCGACGAAATCGGGCTTGGGGATTATGGCAAGCCAACCGACTATTGCGCTCGCCAAATCGCACGCTGGTCCAAACAGTATAAGCTCTCTGAAACCGAGCACATGCCCCAAATGGAGCGGCTGATCGAGTGGCTGCCCGAAACGATCCCGCCGCAGCATGAAAGCAGCGTGGTCCACGGCGATTATCGGCTCGACAATGTGATCTATCACAAGACCGAAAACCGCATCATCGCTGTCCTTGATTGGGAGCTTTCAACGCTCGGTGATCCGATTGCGGATTTCAGCTATCTGATGCTCAACTGGTTCCAGCCAGCGGACGGCCGCGCGGGCCTGTTGGGTCTTGATCTGGGCGAACTGGGCATCCCGACTGTTGAAGAAGCTGTCCAACGCTATGTCGCGCGCACGGGCTATCCGGTGCCGCCGATGGATTGGTACTTTGCCTACAACCTCTTCCGGCTTGCAGGCATTATGCAGGGCATCAAAAAGCGCGTTATCGACGGCACCGCTTCCTCCGCGCATGCAAAATCGATGAGCGACCGGGTCGAGCCGCTTGTTGCGCGCGCTTATATGTTTGCGCGCGATGCTGGCATGCCCGAGTAGGCCGTTAGAAAGTCGCGTTGAAGCTTACCACCGCGCCCACATCATCGGGCGCAGTCGCAAAGTGGCCGGGTTGGCGCCGATGAAAAGCGCTCGCTCGCGCGTAGCCGCCCCAAACCGGGAGGCCCCAGGCAAGCTCGCTCATGATCTCGCGCCCTTCCGGCGTGAGGTCTAGCCTTTGTCGGCCCAAAATAGCCGTTTCGCTCGCATAATCGTAAGCCACGGGCAGATCGAAATCGAGCCCACCCGCGCTCACTCGCAGGGGCTGACTGATGCGCAGGCCGAGTGTGTCCCCGGCTTTGAAGACACCGCCTCGGATGGCATCGAAAGACCAGGCCTGACTGACGAGGCGCGACCCTTCAGCGACAAGCGCGGAGCCACGTGGGCGCGTAACCCCGGTCCGCAAATTCGCGCCGATCCGCCAGTGACGACCCATGCTCTGCGTGGCATGAGCGTCTAGAAAGAGGGTATCACCACCTTCAATGCCCAGCCCTTGCGAAAAATGCCCCCCCAGCAGCGTGTCTCGCTCTGCCAGCCAAGTGAGCCCGATATCTGCATCAAGCGCTCCAAAGCTCCGATCGAGCGCGAGAGAAAGGCTGGATGTGGGAAGCTGCTCAAGCTGCGTTTGAATGCCGCCCTCAAACCTTCGATTGTTTGGCAACCAGGCGCGGCCGCGTTCGCCCGCTATGGTTACACCCCATGCGCCAAACGACTGCCGCACGGCAAAGGCGACATCGCTGCTTTCAGTGAAGCCCATGTCACCGCCGGCGCTGGGGGCGATGGTGAAGGCAGCCTGCTCGGCCCCTTGCAGCTGGCCCATAAGACCCTTTGCCCCTTGCGCAATCGCAAATCCGAACTGCGTATCTGGTGCGATCTGCGCTGCGATCCGAGCGGCAAGCACACGAGCGCCTTCGGCTTCCTCGGGCGTCAATTGCAATTCTTGCGTCCAGCCAAGCCCTGCTGCGCGCTGCCCTTCGCCGATTGTGACCGCCAGAGCCATGCTTGAGCCCGAAGCGGAGCGTGTGATTGTGCCCCGCTCAACAGCGCCGCGCAGCCGCTGTATCTGAGCAGGATCGCGCGCCTGATTGGCCCCCAGCTCCACATCAAAAGCGCGATCATACCGATCCAACACCACGGTTGAGAGACTTGCTGATCGCAAAGCATCTCCCATCGCTGCGGACCCCGTTGCAAAGTCTGATCCCAAGCTCAGCGCGATGTTTGAGCCCGGCACGCTGGTCACTCCGATGGGGGAGAAGGCCGCGGCAATATCGAGGATCCCGGTGCCATAAATCGCATCATCGCCCGAGGCGCCCACATCGCGCGCCGTTGTGAGTAGGATTTCGACGATTTCAGGCGCGGTGAGATTGGGGAAGGCTTGCGAAAGGAGCGCGACCGCCCCTGCCACTTGCGGCGTTGAAAAGCTGGTGCCGGAAAAGAGCGTGACGAATTCACTGCCGCCGATGGTTTCTACAAAGAGTTCGCCCTCGTCATAGACGCAGCAAATGCGTTCGCCGCGCGCGGTAAGGTAAGTGCTGGAAAAGTCGCCCGCGCGGTTGCTGAAGTCAGAGATTTGTCCATTCGCGTTAACGGAGCCGACGATGATCACATTGCCGTTTCCCGCCGCCACAGCGTCCGCGGCAAAGTCATTGGGTTGATTGGGATCGACCGCCGGGTCTGACCCGTCGCCTTCATTGCCCGCCGCGATAACAACCACAATCCCTGCATCCGCAGCGCGACTCAAAGCATCCAGAAGAACAGGCGCGGCTCGCCCGCCCCCAAGGCTCAGATTGATGACGCTTGCGCCGCTGACAATCGCCTGATCGATGCCGCGGGCAATGTCGCTGTCAGCGAATTGACAGCCGAGCGATGCATCTTGCGGAGAGTCTGTGCCACAAGTGCCGGGCATATCCGCGCGCAAAGCCAGAACCTGCGCATCGAAAGCGGTGCCAACGATGCCGCTATCATTGCGCGCAGCGGCTGCGACAAGAGCGACGTTGGTGCCGTGATCATTTTCCGGTGTGATCCCTCGATTTCCCGCTACGTCTTGAGAGTCGGGGTGGATGCGTCCGGAAAATTCGGGGCTGTCGCTATCGATACCGCTGTCGATCACCGCGATGATCTCGCCGGCTCCGGTCGCGTCCGCTTCCCATGCTACATCAGCACCGTGAAATTCAGGCCCTTCGGAAAAGCGAAATTCTTCGGTGTCGAAACCCGCTGGTGGCGGCGGCGGCGGTGGAGGCGGAGCGGGCTGCGGCTGTCCGATCGGGGGAGCAGGTATCGATTGGACTGTTTCCCCGCCAGAGCCTCCGCCCCCGCATGCGGCAAGCGTTGCGCATAAGAGCGCGCCGGCGGAGTGTTTCCAAGCAATCGGAGCGGTGGATGGCGCTGTTAAGCCTTTCTTGGCATTCTCTACGTAGTGTCCCATGCGTATCAATGCGCGTGCCGAAACCATCTGCGGCGTGCTGCGGCGCTGAATTTGGACAGTAAACATAGCGTCTCTTCCTCACGCCAATCGCTGTATCTCCCCCACACTGAGGAGGAGATTATTGCCGCCTTAGTGGCAGCCCCTTAGGGTTGACCGCTCGCCCGCTGAGCGTTGGCTGCGCGAGCCCAAACGCAAGCTCATCGAAACCGCACGATCCCAAGGGCGATGCCATTTTCGGTTGGCCCGAAGTTGGCTTGCCCCTTCGTCGCCATCCGCGTAGCAGCGCTTCAGATTTTCACGAGTTCGCCTCAGGACGGCGTTCCATTCTGGGGCTGACAGCGGAGCATGTATGACCGAAACACTGATCGCCGATATCGAAGCTGCCTGGGAAAACCGGGCTGAAATCACACCGGGGTCCGAAGTGCGCCACGCGGTGGCGGACGCGCTCGGCTTGCTCGATTCCGGCGAAGCGCGGGTCGCTGAGCCGGGGTCTGACGGCGAATGGATAGTCAACCAGTGGCTTAAGAAGGCGGTTTTGCTGTCTTTCCGCCTGGCTGACAACCGCGTCATGGACGCAGCGAGCGCGGGCGAAGCGGCCTTTGACAAGGTTCCGCTCAAATTCGCCGGATGGGGCGATAATCGCTTTCGTGATGCTGGTTTTCGCGCGGTCCCAGGCTCAATCGTGCGCCGCGGGAGCTTCATCGGCAAAGGCGCCGTGCTGATGCCGAGCTTCGTTAATATCGGCGCTTATGTCGGTGAGGGTTCGATGATCGACACCTGGGCTACAGTAGGCTCATGCGCGCAGATCGGGGCAAACGTCCACATCTCTGGCGGCGCAGGGATTGGCGGCGTGCTCGAACCGCTTCAGGCAGAGCCGGTCATCATCGGCGATGGCGCGTTCATCGGCGCGCGCAGCGAAGTTGCAGAAGGCGTGCGCGTGGGCGAAGGTGCGGTGCTTTCGATGGGCGTCTACCTTGGTGCATCGACCAAGATAGTCGACCGCGCGACCGGCGAAATCCATATGGGCGAGGTACCACCCTATGCCGTAGTGGTGCCCGGCTCGATGCCGGGTAAGCCCCTTGCCGACAGCACGCCCGGCCCCTCGCTCTATTGCGCTGTAATTGTGAAAACGGTGGATGCGCAAACCCGTTCGAAGACCGGGATCAACGAATTGCTGCGCGACTGAGCGAAGCGCTTTATGAATGGCGAGCGATGCTCTAGGCCAGCGTCTGACGCGACAGCGCCTAGGAGGGCGATATGACTAACAACAACGAACCAATCCACATTGAAGACGATGATGCGCGCGCGGCCAGCACGCCGGGCATCATGCGCTATATCCTCGGGATCAGTCTTCTCCTCGCGATTATTGCGATGAGCGCGGTCTGGATCATCCCCGCCCTTTGGGGCTGAATGAGGGGCAAGGGTAACCAATCTCTCCTTCCCAGCGAATTACTGACCATCAAGAGGAGAGAGAACGATGCCTAAGCAAACCCGTATCACAGCTTTAAATGCGCGCGCCGGTGAGAGCACCGCACATCTACGCTACATTTTGGCGATCAGTTTGGTTCTGGCAATTGTTGCGATGAGCGCCGTTTGGATCATCCCCGCTCTTTGGGGGTGATCACTCCTCGGGCTCTTTGAACAGAGTCTCGATCGCTGGTCTTCCGCGTTGGCTGGCAGCATAGCGCTCTGCCTCGCGCAACACGCGCAGCGCATTGCGGTTCGCGATGAGTTCCAGTTCCACTTGCGAATATCCACGGCGAACGAGCTCTTCAAAGAGTGCGGGATAACCGCTGACATCCTCAAAGCCCACTGGCCCCGCAGGCATCCCATCAAAATCGCCTCCAATGCCAATGTATTCGACCCCGATCAGCGCTTTGATATGATCGATGTGGTCCGCCATGTGTGAGATCATGGTGGGCGGCTCGGGGTTTATCTCAATCCATTCTGCCATCCCCGCATCAACCAAATCCGGGCGCCCCTGATTGAGCGCCGCCAGGCGCGCGGTTTCGGCTGCATGCTGCGAATGCCACTGGCGGCGATCTTCATTGAGATAACCCGGCAGGCCAACCAGCATGATAACCCCGCCATTGTCCCGCAGCCGCAGGAGCACATCATCCGGCACGTTGCGCGCATGGCCGTTGACCGCTTTCGCGCCCGAGTGGCTGAAGATGACCGGCGCGCGCGAAATGGCGAGAGCATCGCGCATCGCGTCTTCGCTGACATGGCTGAGATCCACCACCATCCCCATCCGGTTCATCTCGCGCACGACATCTTTCCCGAAATCACTGAGCCCTCCATGCTCGGGATCGTCGGTCGCGCTGTCAGCCCAGGGCGTGTTAAGCACGTGAGTCAGCGTCAGATAGCGCACGCCAAGCGCGTAGAATTGCCGCAGGACAGCGAGGCTTGAGCCGATCGAATGCCCTCCCTCTACCGCGAGTATCGAAGCAAGCTTACCCTCGCGCATGGCGATTTCGATTTGATCGGCCGTCTCGGCATAGGCCATCTCATCGGGGTAGCGCGCGATCAGCCGCTTGGTGACGTCGATCTGCTCCATCGTCATGCGAACCGCTTCGGGTTCAGGCAGAGTGGCGGGCACGTATATGGCCCAGAATTGGGCGCCGACACGGCCCTCTTTGAGGCGGGTCAGATCGCTGTGCATGGGATAGCCGCGCGGATGCGCGTCCTCGAGCCCGGTTGTATCCGTGAAATCGAAGGTGTTGATCTGATTATCGACCCGGATGCGCAATTGCAGCGGCATGTCATTGTGACCGTCAAACACGGGCGCTGCATCGAGCGCGGCTAGCGCTTCAAGCCGCTCGGGAGACGGGGGCGGCGGGGCAGGCGGCTGCGCTGGCTCGGCAGGCGCTTCCGCTACGTTTTCCTCAGTTGGCGCAGGGTCCGTATCCTGCGCAGCAAGCGGTGCGGCGACAAGGTTAAGGGCGAAGATGGCGCTGCTTGCAAAGGTAAGGGACGCATGTTGCATGATACGCGAAACTCCCGTTAGACGGCTCTATTGAATAAGCGAAATGAGGATGTTTCGACCATGGCCGAAACCACAGAACATGAGCTGAATAGCGCGGCGAGCCTGATCGCACAATTGGGTCTGGAAGCTCATCCGGAAGGCGGTTGGTTTCGCGAGACATGGCGCAGCGCCCCGGGCAGCGATGGACGCGCGAAGGGCACAGCAATCCTGTTCCTCTTGCGTGCGGGCGAGGCATCGCATTGGCACACGGTGGACGCGGAAGAATTGTGGTTTTGGCAGAGCGGCGATCCCCTGCTCTTGCGGATTGCGACAAGCGAAGCCGGGCCGGTTGAAGACATTCGCATGGGTCCCGATGCATCCGCCGGAGACCAGCTGCAAGGCGTGGTCCCCACCGCCGCTTGGCAGGCTGCGGCAACGCTCACCCCCAAAAGCGGCGGTTTTGGCTACAGCCTCGTCTCTTGTGTGGTTGTGCCCGGGTTTGACTTTGCTGGCTTCACACTTGCAGCGCCGGAATGGGAACCCGGTGGGGCATCAGTCTGAATGAGCACCCTTTCCATCACTCGCCTCGCCCTGCGTCTGCTGCTCGCAGCCGCCTATGCCTTCGCCGGATATGCCCATCTTGTGCGCCCTGAGCCATTTCTGATGATCACG
>JBCBOW010000043.1:0-9110 GCA_039821045.1 Pseudomonadota bacterium | reverse complement strand
CGGCGCGACAGCCTTTACATACCGGGCCGCAAAGTCGGCCTATGGTACAAATGGAAGCGCGATCCGCTGCTTATCGATTGTGTGCTGATGTATGCTCAGCGCGGCAGCGGCAAACGCTCAAGCTTCTATTCAGACTACACTTTTGGCTGCTGGGATGGCGACCCCGACGAAGGCGCAGAGCTGCTTCCAGTGGGCAAAGCCTATTCCGGGTTCACGGACGCAGAGCTCAAAAAGTTGGACAAACTGGTGCGGCAAACGACGCTCAATCGCTTTGGCCCGGTTCGCGAAGTGGAACGCAGCCTTGTCTTCGAAGTCGCGTTTGATAGCGTGCATTCCTCCAAACGGCATAAATCCGGCCTCGCCATGCGCTTCCCCCGCATTCACCGCATCCGCTGGGACAAGCCTGTGCACGAAGCAGATCGGATTGAGGCATTGCGAGGGTTGGTGCGGGATTGAGGCGGATATGACACGGGCTAAACTCGGCAGCCCCGAGAAAATGATGAGTGCGTTCCGTCTCTTCTGGTCGGCTCGCAGTGAGGCAGTGCACCAAGAACTAATAACCGACAACTTCGGAGGCATTCATTCATGCACCCGGATCGCAGACATAATGGCGGCGTGGGCCTGCTACCCCGACATTCAATTGCTCGAGTATAAGATGCATCCGCATGCTGAGATGAGCGCTGCCGCCTACTCCTGGCGCGAACAAGGAATCGCTGAGGGCTGGAGCAGAGACAGAATCCTTGGGAACCTCAAGCTTGAACATGTCCTCCCACAAAGAGCTATGACACTAAGAATAGGTGAGATGATCGACGCAGGAGCGAATGATGCCGATATTTTTGATTGGCTCCGGGCCAACTATCGGCTTGTAGTGCTCACTTCCGCAGAAACAGCTGAGCTAAATCGACGCAACCGATCAAGGATCTGCCCAGACAGACTTGATGGTATACTAATGCATCCTGCTTGAGCCTAAGAAGGGGCGTGGCCCTAGCCACCCAGCGCCGCTGCGACTGCTTCGGCATGGTGCTTGGCGTTTTCCGCATAATGCGCGGTGCCGATTTTCATGCCCATGATGGCCGCATCTGATAGGTCTTTTAGCTTTTTTGCCGGGCGGCCTGCCCAAAGCTCGCGCTCGCCGATCACCTTGCGCTCGGTCAGCATTGCACCCGCCGCCAACATTGCATCCGAACTGATCACTGACTTGTTCATGGCGATCGCGCCGAGCCCCACAAAGCCGCGATCATGGATCGTACATCCGTGCACCATTGCCATATGCCCGATCAGCACGTCATCGCCGATCACCAGCGGGCATCCATCAGGGTCATCCGGGCGCGGCGGATCGCAATGCAGGATCGAACCGTCCTGAACATTGGTGCGCTCGCCGATGCGGATTGTGAAAACATCGGCGCGCACCACGCAATTGTACCAGATCGAAGAACCCGCTCCGATTTCGACGTCACCGATAATGGTCGACCCAGGAGCGATAAAGGCGGTCTCATGGATCTTAGGGGATTTGCCGTGGATCGGTATGATATTGGCACCAGGATGGTTCGTCATCGCGCGCGCTCCCATTGGGTTGGCGTTAAGGAATACTGGATGGTGGGGCTGTCTTCTGCCGGAAAAGTCGGATCTGTGAAATCGAGATCAGGACGCCGCTCCATCCCAAGTTTTTGCATCAGCCTCCAGCTCGCCACATTAGCTTCGCTTGTAAGCGCAACTACATGAGGCGCGCCAATCGGTCCGAACGCCCAAGCAATAATCGCGCGCACCGCCTCTTCGGCGAAACCCTGCCGCCATTTGTTGTCCGCGACCAACCAACCAATTTCATGGTCACCTTGATTTGGCGCATAGGGGTTCTCTACCCGTTTCATCCCACAATGGGCGACGAGATCGCCAGTCTCGCGTTCCCACGCGAGCATGAAGCCGAAGCCGTTGCAATCATACGAGGTTCTGGTTTTCACGTGTTTCTCAGCCAGCTCGGCACGTGATCGCGGACCGCCCAGCCGCTCCATCACGCGCGGCGTGTTGAGCGCTGCAAAATGAGCGTCCAGATCATCCTCGGCAATGCGACGCAGATCCAGGCGCCGCGTTTGCAGCACATTATCGCTCACGAAGACGGCTCCACTGCTCCTTTGTGATGGCGTGAATAATGATCGGCTCTTCGTACTGCGGCCAAATCTCGTCCTTGAAATCAAGTTCCGGTCTTCGCTCCATCCCAAGTCGACGCATTAAGCCCCAGCTCGCGCCGTTGCTTTGAAAGGTCATCGCAATCGTTTCATCTGCGCCAAATCGGTCAAACGAGAGGTCGAGCGTGGCGATGGCGGCTTCTTTGGCGTAGCCTTTGCCCCAAGCGTCTTCGCGCAACCGCCAGCCGGCTTCCATCATACCGAAAGGTCCATTTTCATCCGTGCAGCGCTTGAGCCCGCAGAAGCCCAGGATCGCTCCATCTGAGCGCCGTTCAACGCACCAAAATGTGTGGCCCCAATCGTGCGCAAACTGAACTAAGCGCTTTTGCGTTTTGGTGCGGGCCTCAGCATCCGCGACACCGCCGATCCATTTACTCACGGAAGGCGTGTTGGTCCCCTCCCAAAACGGTGCCCAATCCTCTTCGCGCCAATCGCGCAGGATCAGTCTATCGGTCTCATGCCGAAAATCCGCTGAATTCTCAGCCATTAAGAAGCTTGGCCGCTAGCGGCGCGTGATATGTCAGCACACCCGCGCAACCAGCGCGCTTGAATGCCATGAGGGTCTCCAGCACCAACGCATCGCGATCGCCGGCCCCCGCTGCTGCTGCTGCTTCGATCATCGCATATTCGCCGGAGACCTGGTAAGCGAAGGTGGGCACCCCGAATGTCTCTTTAACCCGGCGCGCGATATCGAGATAAGCGAGGCCGGGCTTTACCATCACGCTGTCGGCGCCCTCGGCGATGTCGAGCTCGACCTCGCGCAGCGCCTCATCTGTGTTCGCCGGGTCCATCTGATAGCTCTTCTTATCGCCCTTCAGGATACCGCTTGAGCCGACCGCATCGCGGAACGGTCCGTAAAACGCGCTGGCATATTTGGCGGCGTAGCTCATGATTTGGACGTTAGGGTATTCACCCATCTCAAGCGCCATCCGAATCGCACTGATGCGGCCGTCCATCATGTCTGACGGAGCAATAATGTCCGCCCCCGCAGCCGCTTGGTTAAGCGATTGATCGACGAGCACGGCAACCGTCTGATCGTTGATCACATAGCCTGCTTCATTAAGCAGACCATCTTGCCCATGCGCCGTGTACGGATCGAGCGCGACGTCTGTGAGAACGCCTATATCATCGCCGCAGGCATCCTTGATGGCACGAATGGCGCGGCACATCAGATTATCAGGATTGAGCGCCTCGGCGCCGTCATCGGAGCGACGATCGGCCTGCGTGTTAGGAAAAAGCGCCACCACCGGCACACCAAATGCGACGGCTTCTTTTGCGCGCGCAACGATTCCATCAACAGACCAGCGCGAAACGCCAGGAAGGCTCGCAATCGGCTCTTCCACACTATCACCTTCGGTTACAAACAGCGGCCAGATCAAATCGGCGGGCGTAAGCAGCGTTTCACGATGAAGCGAACGGCTCCAAGCGGTGGCCCGAGCGCGGCGCAGACGGGTCTTTGGGTAGCTGGCTGTGGTCATGGCGCAGGCTCTGTGGCAGAACGCGCAGCGATGCAAGAGATGAGCCGGGGATCAGACGGTTGCATCTCTTTTAAGGGCGGGGTTTGACATGCGGTTTTTGACCTTTGTGCTGGCCTTTTTGGCGCTGTCTTTCGCGCACAGCGCGGATGCTAAGCGGGTAGCACTGGTTATTGGCAACAGCGAGTATGAGCACGCAAGCAGGCTCGTAAATCCGGCTTCAGATGCGCAGCTGATAAGTGAAACGCTGCATGCTGCAGGATTTGAAACCGTGGATGTCGCTTATGATCTTGGCAAGATGGCGCTCGAGCGCAAACTCAGCGACTTTAGCCTCAAAGCCGATGGGGCGGATGTCGCCTTGGTCTATTTCGCAGGCCACGGGATCGAGGCTGGCGGGCAGAATTATCTCATCCCAGTTGATGCACGATTGGAGCGGGACAGAGATCTCGCAATCGAGGCTACTCCTCTGGGGACTGCGCTCTCTATGGTCTCGGGTGGGCAGCTCAAAATCGTGATCCTCGATGCTTGTCGGAACAATCCATTTACAAGCCGGATGGTCCGCACATTCCGCAACCGGTCTATTGGCCGAGGGCTCGCTGCGATTGAACCTGAAGGTGAGACACTGGTGGTCTATGCCGCAAAAGCGGGCGCGACCGCAGCGGATGGCGATGGCGTGAACAGCCCCTTTGCTCAAGCGCTTGCGGAGCGACTTCCAGAGCGCGGACTTGAGATCAGTTTGCTGTTTCGCAGGGTTCGCGATGATGTTTTGCAAAAGACCGGCGGCTCTCAGGAACCCTTCACTTATGGCTCGCTGTCTGGTGAGGCCTTTTACTTCGTTCCGGCAGAATCTCGCACCGCGACGACCACGTCAGATCTAGTCACTGCACCGAGTATAACGGCTGAAACCAGCGAAGCGCTGTTTTGGCAAGGAACGGTCAATGCCAACACCGAAGGGGCTTATCGCGCCTATCTTAACGAATATCCGACCGGACGCTTCGCCGCGCTCGCTCAAGAAAACATCACTCGCATTACCGCGCCTCCTGCGACGCTTCCGGGGACCAGCCTCTCTTTTGCCAGCTTTCAGAATGTAATCGGGGCGGGCCAAAATACGCCGGCCGGGCAAATCAAGACTGATGATGACGTGCTCAGGCAGTTTGCCTTCGAGCCCGATCCCGCAATCCGCGAACAAGCGAAAGACCAGGTCATTGCGCAAATGAGCGAAGGCAACGCTGAGATGGGCGAAGCGCTGACATTCCTTTTCAAAGAGCAAGATGTCTTTGCGCTGATGCAAAATGACGGATTTAAAAAATATGGAATGAGCACGGACAATTTCGCCGATGTTATGAGCACGTTTATCTATGCACTGCACGACATCGCCAATGGCGAGATCACAGACGCGCGGGTGGAACAGGCCCACGGCCTGCGCAACCAAGTGGCTAAGCTTCTGATCCTCTCACCCGGGCAATTGCCGGAAGACCCCGGCAAGCGCCAAGAGATGAGCGATGTCCTCTTCCTCTCTGCGATCGCCTTGATCGTCAGCTTTGAAGCGTCAAAGGCCGATCCCGCTATCATGCAGCAAGTTTCCGATACGCTGCACCAGCAAGCCTTGCAGATGATGAGTGTTGATCTGCGCTCGCTTGAGATCACAGGCCAAGGTTTAACGCCTCGATCAGCCGCCGTGCCTCAAACGGCGGCGGCTGAGAACGATTAGGCTGACTATCGGCGCACTGGACCCAGGGCAATTTTCTCGATCTCGCGCTCGGGCTCATTCGCCTCGATCTCGGCTTCAACCGGCGCAAGATCCTCAAGCGCTGCGCCCGTTTCAATCAAGCGCAAATCTATGAGTTGCTTGCGGAAATCGAGAAGCTCGGTCCCAGTCAGCTGCGCTCTCGTTACATATTGGACTGACGCTGGATTGATGTGGCGGCCGCCGCGATACATTTCGTAATGAAGGTGCGGCCCCGTCGAAAGTCCGGTTGAACCAACATAACCGATGACTTGCCCGCGCCGCACGCTCTGGCCACGGCGGACCGCCATGCGGCTCATATGGCAATAGCGCGTTGCAAGGTTGTTGGCGTGTTGCAGCTTCACGGTCAGGCCACAGCCACCCGCGCGGCCCGCGGAGGTCACCCGGCCATCGGTTACCGCAACGATCGGCGTCCCATGGCGCGCGCGGAAATCCATGCCGGCGTGCATGCGTCGATAACCAAGGATCGGATGGCGCCGCATCCCATAACGCGAGGAAATCGGTCCAGGCACTGGCTGAACCAAGCCGCGGCGCTGCTCACCTACGCCCGATGCTTCATAAAAGCGCCCTTCCTTGCCCCAACGCATCAATTGAGTCTTCGGCTTTCCATCTCGGTCAATCCCGGCATACATAAGCTTGCCGACTTGGCGCTCACCCGTCGCCGCGCGGCGATAGGCAACAATGATGTCAAACTCGTCTGAGGCGCGCACTTCGCGATCGAGGTTCACATGATCATCAATCGCTTTAAGATAATCTTGGACTGCGCTTGCGGGCACTCCGGCTTGGCGCATCGATCGATAAAGGCTTGACCCCACACGTCCGCGCAGCCGCAGCGGTGTGTCATCAACCCGGATCATGTTGCGCGTCAACGCAAGATCGCCAATCGGATTACCCAGTTCATCAAAGCCTTCGCGGCCGATCTTGAGCTCAAGATCAAACCGGGCCCTGAAGCCCAGCGCATCGAGTGGTCTGGCAGCGCCTGGCTCGGGCCTGCGGCCTAAAACGATATCGAGCTTGGTCCCCGAAGCGATCTCGCTGATCGGCATTGCTTGCGAGATCATCGAGGTGGCAAGACTGATATCCGCGCCGGACACACCCGCTCGCCTAAGCGTGCTTGCAAAGCTTTCGCCCGCAGCCAGGGTTGAAACAAGCTCAATACGAGGGCGCTCTGGCGCATCGGCAAGCGGGGTGACCACATCTGTTGGTGCCATCCGCCTGCCGGTATCTGCACCCAGAGCCAGCGGAGTGAATGCATGACTGCGAAATTCATCACGAATATCAGGGCTCTGCGGCATTGACGCGCGCGCTTCCAAGGGCGTGAGATCCGGCCAGAACATCAGCGCCACAGCCCCAAGGCCCAACATTGTCGCTAATCCGCGAAACCAGCGACGGCTGCCAATGTTTTCAGCCAGGTCTGGCGCCAAGTCTATGCGATCAAACCAAGTTTCAGCCGCGAGCTTCCACTCATCATAGCGATCTGACCATCCGCGCACCCTGCCCAAGACCTGTCGTCGAGCACCGTGCCTTGAGGGAGTAGAATAATCCTGGCCATTGCGCAGCACCGAAGCGAGCGATTGCTGATCCGGCAGCGCCTGCTCCTCTTCCGGTTCGCTTCCATCAATGTCGCGCCAGTTGTCCAAAGCACTCTTCTCGTTTGCAGCCGCGAAGCAAGCCCGAGGCCTTAACGACGCCTCGCAAGGACCCTTGAGCGACTTCTATCGCGGATCATAGTAAATGGGCGCTTAACCAACGACCAGTTGAGTCTTCGCTGCGGTGAAGTGTTTTGCGCAGCTGTTTGACTGGTTCATTGCCAAATCGCGAGCCATCGAGTTTCATTCAGCGTCCATCGGATTTGCCTGCTTGAGCACGGTTGCTCTGAATTGGTATCCCTGACACAAGACACACCGTGACTTCCATCTCGATTGATAAGGGCGCGCGCTCAAGCTCTTCGGGCCGGATCAAAGCGGTGCTCGGCCCCACCAACACAGGCAAAACTCACCTCGCGATTGAGCGCATGTGCGCTCATTCAAGCGGGATGATGGGCTTCCCGCTGCGACTGCTGGCAAGGGAAGTCTACGATCGCGTGCGCGCGATAAAAGGCGATGACCAAGTCGCGCTTATCACGGGCGAACAGCGGATAGAGCCGCCGGGCGCGCGCTATTTCTGCTGCACCGCTGAAGCAATGGATCGGCTTGGCGGGGGGCACGCTTTTGTTGCTGTCGATGAAGCGCAGATCGGATCGGATCCGGAACGCGGGCATATCTTTACCGACCGGCTTCTAAATGCACGCGGTCGCGAAGAGACCATGATCCTGGGGTCCGCGACGCTTCAGCCGATTGTAGAAGCCCTCATTCCGCGTGCCGAGCTCGTCGAACGGCCGCGTTTCTCCACTTTAACTCATTCGGGCAGCACAAAGCTCTCCCGCTTGCCGCCGCGCAGCGCAGTCGTCGCTTTCTCGGTTGAACAAGTTTATGCGATGGCAGAAGCGCTCCGGCGGTTCCGCGGAGGGGCAGCTGTGGTGATGGGCGCGCTTTCTCCCGAGACCCGCAACAAGCAGGTCGAGCTCTTTCAAAATGGCGACGTCGATTACATTGTTGCCACAGACGCGATCGGCATGGGGCTCAATCTTGACCTAAATCACGTCGCCTTTGCCGCGCTGAGCAAGTTTGACGGTAAGCGCAAGCGGCGCCTTATCCCGGCCGAGATGGCTCAGATTGCCGGACGCGCCGGGCGGCACCATCGCGATGGTTCGTTCGGGACCTTGGCTGGCGGCGGCACACGCTCTGGCGCGCCGCTTGAGTTCACTGAGGAAGAGATATTCGCAATCGAGGAGCACAAATTTGCGCCTCTGACGAAGCTTTATTGGCGCGAAGCCGAGCCGCGCTTTGACAGCCTTAAAGCGCTGATCGGAGATCTCGAACACCGGCCCCAGCACGACGTGCTCAAGCCTGCTCCGGAAGCGATCGACTTGGCTGTGCTCAAGCGTCTCGCAGCAGAGCCGATGGCAGAAACGGTCAAAGGCGCCGGAGCGGTACGACGGTTTTGGGAGGCTTGCTCGCTGCCTGACTTTCGCCAGGTGGGGGTTGATCCGCATGCCCGCTTTGTCGCTCGTCTATGGGATGATCTATCTGGCGGCTATCTCGGCGCGGATTTTGTCGCGGCACGTATTGCCGAGCTTGACCGCACCGGGGGCGGCATTGATACCCTGCAAGGAAGAATAGCCGCGATCCGATCCTGGGCGTATATCTGTCAACGCCCTGACTGGGTTTTGGCCCGAGACGAAATGGCAGCGCGCGCGCGCGCGGTCGAAGCGAAACTCTCGGACGCCTTGCATGCCCGGCTCACGGAGCGCTTTGTCAATCGAAGGACGACGATACTGATGAAATCGCTAGGGGCTGATGCCAGTGCATTGCCGGTGACGCTGGAACCCGATCACCGCTTGACCGTCGAAGGCGAAGTCATTGGGCGGCTTGAGGGGTTTCGCTTCGTGGTTGATCCCGATGCAGGCGTCGCGGATCGCAAGATGCTCTTGGCTGCGGGCGAAAAAGCGTTGCCCAGCATCCTCACGCAGCGCGCGCAATGGCTTTTGTCCGATGGTATCCATGAGCTGGAAATCGCGGGCGGCGCCATTCGCTGGTCCGGTCGATCGCTGGCGGACATTTCTATGCCCGATGATTTCGCTGCACCGCGCCTAACCTTGGCCAG
>JBCBOW010000042.1:0-9176 GCA_039821045.1 Pseudomonadota bacterium | reverse complement strand
CCGGCAGCGCGAGTCGGGGCGGCGATCGAACTGCTGGACGAGATTATCGATGCCGCGCGCTCCAAAGGCGCCCCCGCTGATCGCCTGATCGCGGACTACTTCAAGTCTCGCCGCTATGCTGGCTCCAAAGACAGGCGAGCGGTGCGCGAGTTGGTTTACGCGGTCATCCGCGCGGCAGGCCCTCTACCGCCAAGTGGCCGCGCAGCGATGCTCGCTTACGCTGAAGCGCGCGATGAAGCCTTGCTCGCGTGCTTCGATGGCTCTGAGCATGGCCCCGCTCCGGTGCAACCGGACGAACCGCGCGCAGCATTGGGTTTGGCGCAGCCCTGGCTTGTAGATGCGCTTGCGAGGGCAGGGATCGAAGGCGAGCACGCCGCAGCCCTCCTCGAACGCGCGCCGCTTGATATTCGTGTGAACGCGCTCAAAGCGGACCGGGCGACGCTCGAATTGCCGCTGCCCGCAGAACCGCTGGATGCACCGCAGGCTCTTCGGCTCCCAACCGGCACTACGATCCAGCAATGGCCCGCTTTGCGCGATGGTCTCATCGAGGTGCAGGATCACGGCAGCCAGCTCATCTGTGAGGCTATTCCGGTTCAGCCGGGTGACACGGTGATCGATCTGTGCGCCGGGGCCGGGGGCAAGACGCTGGCGCTCGCGGCCCGATTTGGCAACGCGCTGAGCCTCGTTGCGGCGGACACAGATAAGCGCCGGCTTGGCAATCTTGCTCCCAGAGCCGCGCGCGCAGGCGCTCAGATCGATCACACCGTGCTGCTTGATCCGGGGCGCGAGACCGAGTCGCTTGAGCGCTGGCGGGGCGATGCCGATCACGTGCTCGTCGATGCGCCGTGTTCGGGCTCGGGCACATGGCGGCGCAATCCGGAGGCGCGATGGCGGCTTGATCGCGCAGAGCTCGCGCGGCTTACAGCCTTGCAGGATCATGTGCTCGATATCGCTGCTGCGTTAGTGAAGCCGGGCGGCACGCTCGCTTACGTCACGTGCTCGCTCTTGAGCGCTGAGGGGCCTGAGCGGATCGATGCTTTCATGGAGCGCCATTCAGGTTGGACACCGTTAGAGCCAACAACGCCTGCGAAGGGAGCGCTGGGTATCTCTTGCGGGAAAGGAGCGCGACTTGAACCGTTTCGGCATGGCACGGACGGCTTTTTTGTCGCTTTGTTGCGCTGCACATGATACGGATAAAGCTTATGGCTAAGCCTTCGATAACCCGGCTTGCTGATATTAAGGAGCTCCTTATGCGTTTCGCGCCTGCCGCCGCCGCTCTCTCGCTGCTGTTTGCTGTCAATGCGAGTGTTACGAGTGCGGAGGTTTCAGCCCCTGATCCGCGAGCCAAGATGCTGATACTTGAAGGGCGAGCTGCGCTGGAAGCGGGCGATACGCAAGGCGCCGTCGATGCGTTCGAAGCGGCGTTGGCGGTTGATCCGGCCTACACGCCGATCTTCCTCGAACTGGCCGAAGCTGCGCGTCAGGACAATTTGCAGGGCAAGGCGATCCGCTACTACCGCGAGGCGCTGGCGCGCGATCCCGGCAATTTTGCTGCGATCTCGGGCGAGGGCGCGGCGCTGGTGGAGAAGGGCGCGCTGGAGAAGGCCAAGCGCAATCTCGCACGGCTGCGCTCGATGTGCGGTGATACCTGCCCCGAGACAGTCGCACTGCGCAGCACGATTGATGTCGGCACGCAGCGAATCGCCGCCGAGACAAGCGATCAGGGCGCTGCAAGCAACTAGAGCGAGCGAACGGGCGCGCGCGCGTTAGCTCAGATCAGGTCAGCAAATTCGTCGACCAATGCTTGGTAAACGTCGCGCTTGAACGGGACGATGAGCTCAGGCAGTTGGCGCGGCTCGATCCATTGATAGGCGTTGAATTCAGGCGGATCGTGCGCTTCGAGGTCAATGTCGCTCTCCTGGCCAAGAAAGCGACCGAGAAACCAGTGCTGCTCTTGCCCGCGATACTTGCCCTTCCAGATCTTGCCGAGCAAATCTGGGGGTAAGTCATAGTGGTATGGGCGAGCGGCGCGGGCGATGATTGTGACCTGTGCCGCCGCGATGCCAGTCTCTTCGGAAAGCTCGCGCAATGCGGCGGTCTGGTGATCCTCGCCCGGATCGATGCCCCCTTGCGGCATCTGCCATGTGCCATGCGCGCGCGAATCGATGCGCTGGCCAACGAACACACGTCCCTCGCTGTTGGCGAGCATGAAGCCTGCGCAAGGCCGGTATGGGAGAGTCTCGGCATCGATCACGCAGCCGCTCCATGTTCAAGATGCCACTTCATCGCCGCGATGATGCGCTCAAGGTCCGCCTGCGCGCTCGGCACAGCGGCGCGCAGATTGGTGAAGGAGTGCGTGACGCCCTTGATCTCGAGGAAGGTGAAGTCTGCGCCGGCCGCCGCCAGTGCCTGCGCATAGTCGCGCCCTGAATCGCGGATCGGATCGAGACTGGCGGTCACCAGCACTGTCGGCGGAGCGCTTGCGTGGTCGCCAAGAATGGGAAAGCCGCGCGGATCACTCCGATCGGCCTGATACTGGCTGTCAAAGAACTCGATCGCGACCTTGGAAAGCACAAACCCTTCGGCAAATTGAGCGAGGCTCGCCGAACCATCTGCAGGGCTGGCGAGCGGGAAGATAGGCACCTGAAGCACCACGGGCACATCGGCAGGCTCGGCAGCGAGTAACTGGCCAAGAACAATCGTCGCATTGCCGCCCGCGCTGTCTCCAATGGTGATGATGCCCGTGGCGGTGCGCTCAAGCTCGCCGGGCGATGAAGCGATCCAGCGCGCTGCCGCTTCACAATCCTCGATGGCGGCGGGGAAGGGCGCTTCGGGCGCGCGGCGATAGTCAACCGCGACCAGCGGGAGGTCCATCAGCGCTGCGATCTCTGTGCACAAGGCGTGGTGCGTATCCAGATCGCCGATCACATAGCCGCCGCCGTGAAAGAAGGTGATGATCGGGCCGGCTTCGCGCGTCTCGCGGGCATCATACAGCCTCAGCCCAATCTCCCCGGCCGGGCCAGGGCACGCAAGATCGCGGATCACGGCAAGCTCGCGCGCGGGACGATCCGCCATCTGGTGCAGCGCGAGATATCCTGCACGCGCTTCCTCGAGCGTCATATCAGCGATAGCGGGGCTGTTGGCTGCGGCTAGTCCATCGAGCAGGGCCTTCATCTCCGGGCGAATATACGGGCCTGTCTCAGTCATCTCATGTGCGCCTTTCCTACTGCAGTGCGATTGCGCTAGGAGATTTGCGCGTGCCTTTCCACTCGTTTTGACGCTCCGAGCCGCGCGGTCTAACCATAGGCGATGGATAATCTGACACACGGCCTCACGGGCGCGCTGATGGGGCAGGCGGGGCTCAAGAAGACGACAGGGCTTGGGCTTGCAGCGCTGATTTTGGGGGCGAATTTGCCCGATATCGATGTGGTCGGCCTGCTGTGGCTCGACAGCTCTGAAGCTTTGGGTTTCCGGCGCGGGATCACGCATGGGCCGATCGGAGTTGCGCTGTTGCCGTTGGGGTTAGCGGCGCTGCTGTGGAGCTTGGACCGGTGGCAAGGGCGGCGCGGCAAACGCCCGGAGGGGCGCGATCCGGTGAGCTTCAAATGGCTCTACGTGCTTGGTCTGATCGGTGCGATCTCGCACAGCCTTATGGACTGGCTCAATGTGTATGGGGTGCGCTTCCTCTACCCGTTCGACACGCGCTGGTACTATGGCGACACGCTGTTCATTATCGACGTGTGGCTCTGGGCTATCCTTGCGCTGAGCGTGTGGTGGAGCGCGCGAGGCGAGAAGAGCGGTGAGGGAAAGCGCCGGGCGTGGGTCGGCATCGCAGCCTCGCTTGGCTTTGTCGCGCTCAATGGGGCGATCACCGCGCTCGACTATGAAACAGGCGGCACCCTGCAAGAGCCCTATCCCGAGCGCTTCATCAGCGCGCCGGTCCCGCTCGCCTTCTGGCATCGCGAGGGCATTGCGCAATTGTACAACGAGGAATGGATTTCAAGCGACTGGGACGGTGATGACTTTGGCTATGGCTACCGCCGCTCAAAGGCGCAGCAATGCGCGCTGCCGGACCTCTCCAAACAGCGGGAGACGAACAGCCGCCTTGATGGCTTCTTAACGTGGTCGCGGGCGCCCTTCGCTGAGCGTGCAGAAGACGGCTCCATCATCCTGCGTGACGCGCGCTTTTACAGCCCGCTTACCAGAGATCGCTTCAGCCTCGCGCTGCCCAGCATCCAATGCGAGGAACTCCCCGCCCAGTGACGCGCTTTGACCCCATATGAGCAACGTCCAAATCGTATGGCTGCGGCGTGATCTGCGCCTCGCTGACAATCCCGCCCTTTATGAAGCCGCAAAGCTAGGCCCGATCGTTGCAGTCTATGTGCTGGATGATGATCTCGCCGGGCATCATGCCTATGGCGGTGCATCGCGCTGGTGGTTGCACCATTCGCTCGCAAGCTTGGCCGCAAGCCTTGAAGAGCTCGGTTCCCGGCTCATCCTGCGGCGCGGCGATGCGGTCGAAGCGCTGACTGCGATCGCGCAAGAGGTCGGCGCAAAGGCCATCCACGCTAATCGCCATTACGAGCCATGGTGGCGCAAAGCCCAGGGCAAGCTTGGCGAACGCGTCGAACTCAAGCTCTATGATGGCGTCTACCTCTTCCCCGCAGGCCATGTGACCACCGGCTCAGGTACGCCGTTCAAGATCTACACACCCTTCTACAAGGCGATGCGAGCTGAATTCCCGCCGCGCTCGGTGGTGCCCGCTCCTGATACGCTCGAAGCGCCTGACACCTGGCCGGAGAGCGAGGCGCTTGAGGACTGGGCGCTGCTTCCCACCAAGCCCGACTGGTCAGGCGGCATCGCAGACTTCTGGGATGTTGGCGAGGGGGCTGCCCATCAACGCCTGAGCGAATGGGACGCAAGCGTTGAGCAATATGAGGCTAAGCGCAACTTTCCGAGTGTGGACGGCTCCTCGCGCCTCTCCCCGCATCTGCACTTTGGCGAGATCAGTCCGGTACAAGTCTACCACGCGCTCGCGCATAGATCAGGCGAGGGCCACGCAAGCTACGTGAGCGAACTCGTCTGGCGCGATTACTCAGCGAATGTGATCTGCCAATTCCCCGCTTATGCGAGCGAGAATTACCGCGATGATTATGATCGTCTCGAATGGCGCGATCCGGAGACTGACGAGAAAGCGGCCGCTGATCTTGCCGCCTGGCAAAAGGGGCAAACCGGATACCCCATTGTCGATGCCGGTATGCGCCAGCTTTACGAAACTGGCTGGATGCACAACCGCGTGCGCATGATCACCGCGAGCTTTCTCATCAAACATCTGTTGATCGATTGGCGCCAAGGCGAGCAATGGTTCTGGGATTGCCTGGTTGATGCTGACTACGCTTCCAATGCGGTCAATTGGCAATGGAACGCGGGCACTGGCGTTGATTCCAATATGTTTAGCCGGATCATGGCCCCGCTCACGCAATCGGAGAAGTTTGACACCGCTGGCTACATCCGCCGCCACGTGCCAGAGCTGCGTGACCTTTCAGAGCCTTACATACACGATCCCGAAGAGCATGGCGCGCGGCCCAAGGACTATCCGCGCAAAATGATCGCGCACAAGGCCGGCCGTGAACGGGCCTTGGCTGCGTATAAGGCAATGAAAGAGGGGTAGCGCGCAGCGATCAGCCTTGCCCGTCAGGCGCTCGCCCGACTAAAGGGTTGGCATGACCGCGCAGGATGTTCGAGGGCAGCAACTGCTCAGCGCCGGCAAGCGCTTTGGCGCCGCCCCGGGGCTTGTGTCGCGCTTGCTTGCTCCTGGATTTCGCGTTGTGGTGGACCGCGTTGATCGAGGGCTCGCGCGCGGGACGATGCTGGCGCATCTGCCAGACGGGACCACGAGAGCGCTCGGTGGCCGCGCTCCGGGCTTTGAGGTTGAGCTTACAGTGCACGATTGGCGCGCGCTCGTTCGGCTTGCGACCAATGGCTCGATTGGTTGGTATCAGGCCTATGAGGCGGGTGAGTGGGAATGCGAAGACCTCGTCGCGCTCTTCGCGATCATGGGCGACAATGTCCGCGAGCTGGGCAACACCGCGCGCTCTTCCGGTCCGTTCAAATGGGCCGCCAAAGCCGCGCACCGCTTGAACCGCAACAGCAAGGACGGCTCTGAGCGCAATATCGCGGCGCATTACAATCTGGGCAATGACTTTTACCGCACCTGGCTTGATCCGAGCATGGGCTATTCGAGCGCGCGCGAATTGGTGCCGGGCTCTGATGTTCATGGGCTCGAAGAAGCGCAGCGACGCAAATTTGCTGAGATTGCCGGCCGGCTGGGTGATGGCCGTGACGTGCTGGAGATCGGCTGCGGGTGGGGCACCCTCGCTGATTTGCTGGCTGGCCAAGGCCGCCGGGTGACAGCGATCAGCCTTTCTGATGAGCAATTGGACTGGGCGCGTGCGCACTGCTCACCATTCATCACGTTTGAGCACTGCGACTATCGCGATGTGCAGGGCCGATACGATGCGATTGCTTGCGTTGAGATGGTTGAGGCTCTGGGCCGTGAATATTGGCCAACTTTCCTTGATACCGTGAGCAACGCGCTCAATCCGGGCGGGCGCGCGGCAATTCAGTACATCTCGATGGCGGATGATCTGTTCGAGACTTACGCAAGCACCGCAGAGTTTATCCAAGCCTACATCTTTCCCGGCGGCCTCCTGATCAAGACCAGCGAGTTTCGCGCTCTTGCCGAAGAGCGCGGGCTCTCGTGGGACAAGCCCGTGAGCTTTGGCCAAGACTATGCCGAGACGCTCAAGCTGTGGCGCGCGCGCTTTGATGCCGCTGTGGCGCAAGATCGTTTGCCCGAGGGATTTGACGCGCGCTTCAAGCGGCTCTGGCACTACTATCTCGCCTATTGCGAAGCGGGCTTTCGTGCCGGTAACATCAGTGTCCATCAAGTGACGTTGGTGAAGTCGTAAACACGGCCAAGCGCGCAATGGGAGAGATGCACATGATGAAATCAACTGTTTGGGCGCTTGCTGGCGCCGCAGCCTTGTCGCTGAGCGCTTGCGGCGGGCGGGTCGCAGCGAATGTTGAGCAAGCGCCGCCTGAGCTTGCCGCTGTTGAGCTGACCGAGCCAGAAGTGCGCGATCCGGCCGAGCTGCAAGTGTTGTTTTGGAACGACGAGCAACGCGCGGCGCGCTTTCGCGAAATGGAGAACTGGTTTCCGGGGCACGAAGTCCCCGCAGCGAGCCAAACACGCTCGCTTGAAGCAGGCGATCCGCTGCCCACTGCGATCATTGAGACAATTCGCGCCACGATGGATGAGACCAATGCGGCGGGTGTGATGGTCCTGCACAAAGGCAAAGTGCGCTTTGAAGGCTATGGCTTGGGCTTTGGGCCTGAGCAACGATGGACGAGTTTCTCCGTTGCCAAGAGCTTCACTTCAACGCTGCTGGGCGCAGCGATTGAAGACGGCTTTATCGCCAGCCTCGATGATCAGGTTACTCAATACATCCCCGAGCTGGTCGGTTCCGCTTACGAAGGCGTGACGGTCAAACAGATCGCAACCATGACCAGCGGTGTCGCCTGGAATGAGGACTACACAGACCCCAACAGCGATGTCTCAAAGCTCAATGAATTCGTCCTTCTTTACGGGCCAAACGCCATTGTCGAACAGATGAAGCGGCTCGAACGTGAAGCCGAGCCGGGGACCAAGTTCGTTTACAAAACTGGCGAGACCAACCTGATTGGATTGTTGATCGAAAATGCGATCGGATTGCCGCTTGCCGAGTATGCCCAGACCAAGATTGTTGAACCTGCCGGGTTTGAAGGCGGGCTGTTTTGGATGACAGATGCGCGACAAGGCAACATTGGCGGTTGCTGCCTGTCGCTTCGGCTTTCTGATTACACGCGCATGGGCGCTTTTGTGCTCGGCGGCGGGAAAGCGGCTGACGGGACAGCTATCGTTCCGGAAGGCTGGTTTGCTGAGGCCGGCGGCCAAGAGGTAGCGTTTGGCGACACGGGCTTTGGATATGGCTACCAGTGGTGGACCTATCCCGGCGGCAATTATGGCGCGCAAGGGATTTTTGGGCAGTCCATCACACTGGTGCCCTCGCAAGATCTGGTGGTGACGGTGGTCGGAAACTGGCCGACCGCCACAAGCAGCGAGTACCGGACCAAATGGGGCGCAATCACAGCACAGATTGCTGCAACGGGAATGTGAGGCTCGCGACAGGGCCCTACCCCTGAAGCAACATGCCTCACGCCATCGGCCGGATGATCCCGGTGTTGGTGTAGCGCTGCAGGATGTTGTCATGCACGATCGGGCTCAGGAGCTCGGTGAAGGCGCATCCAACAATACAGTTGTCCCACCAGACAACCTCGCCTTGAAGCGCTTCCAGGCCTGGAAGCGTCAACCAGCACATTTGACCATCGTGCATGCGGTTAATCGAAGCGGCTGAGAAGCCTGAGATCGACAGATCGTGCACCACCGTTTGATAGGCGCGACCGCCCGATGCCCGCAGGGTTGCAGGGATCGAAAGCTTAGTTCGTGGCGCGCAGCGGTCTTCCTGCGCCGCGCGGGTGTAATTGATATTCTGAGCAGGCATTTCTCTTGAGCCCTTGTCCAAACAGCAATTGGTCTCTTGTGCCGCGTGGTCAAAGGGCACAGACACCATTCGGTGTTACCGTGCTCTATCCGATCTGGGTTAACGCCTAGATAAACGCGACGAGCGGGGCTTTAGCGGCGCTCAACCATGCTGTTAGTCGATCCGTTCGCGGTGCAGCGTGTCAAAATCACCGCTCAAAAGCGCAACGATGCGTTCGGCCACGCGCTCAGGAGGTTTGACTGTGGCGGGATCTTCGCCGGGATAAGCGCGCGCGCGCATTTCGGTGCGGGTCGCCCCCGGATCAACGATGGCGACGCGCAGCGGGCTCAACCGCTCCACTTCTGCATGATAGGTCTCGAGCATATTGTCGAACGCCGCTTTGGTCGAGCTGTAAGCGCCCCAAAAGGGCCTGGGGTTGGCGCCAACGCTGCTTGTAAGCCCAATCACACGCCCGTGAGCTGAACGTCGCAAGAGCCCATCAAAATTCGACAGCAGCGCCTGTGTCGCAACGAGGTTGGTCATAATCGCCTGCGTGAAGATCGGACGAGAGTCGTGTAGGGAAAGAGGGTCAGG
>JBCBOW010000041.1:0-9270 GCA_039821045.1 Pseudomonadota bacterium | reverse complement strand
CGGGGAGACGTTTACCGGTGCGCAGATAAAAGGGCACGCCCTTCCAACGCCAGTTATCGATCTGAGCCTTGATCGCGACGAAGGTCTCGGTGTTTGAATCCTTGCCCAGTTCCTCGTCGTAACCCGGCACCGCCTGACCTGAGATAGCCCCTGCGCGATACTGACCTGTGACGGTTTCGCCTTCGGTGATTGGGCGCAACGCGCGCAGCACTTTCACTTTCTCGTCGCGCACCGCCGTCGCATCAAAGCTGGTGGGGGGCTCCATCGCCACAAGGCTGAGCAGTTGGAGCATATGGTTCTGCACCATATCGCGCAATGCGCCCGCGTCGTCGTAAAAACTGACCCGACCTTCCAGGCCCACTGTTTCAGCCACGGTGATTTGCACGTGCGAGATGTAGTTGGAGTTCCAGATCGGCTCGAACAGGATATTGGCAAAACGCAGGGCCAACAGGTTCTGGACCGTCTCTTTGCCCAAATAGTGATCGATGCGGAAAATGCGGCTTTCTGGGAAGGCGCTGGCGACCGCATCGTTGATCTGCGCCGAGCTCTCCAGATCATCGCCCAGCGGCTTTTCGAGGCACATGCGCACGCGGGGGCCTGTCAGCCCGGCGTGGCTGAGCCCGGCGATTGTGGGGCCGAACAGGCGCGGCGCAGTGGAGAGGAAAATCGCGATCCCGCCCGCATCGCCCGAAGATCCCGCAGCTTCAACTTTGGCGGCGAGATCATCAAACCCTTCAATCGTGCTCGCATCGAGGCTTTGATAAGAAAGACGGGCAAGAAACCGCTCCATCCCCCCTTCGATCCCAGCGCGCCGCTCCTGGGACAAATGCTCTTCGAGCGCGGCGCGGGCCATATCGCGAAATTCGCTATCGGAAAGATCGCTGCGCGCTGTCCCGATGATCGCGAGGCTTTCAGGCAGCAGACCGTCTGCATCAAGCGCGCACAAGGATGGCATGAGTTTGCGCCGGGAGAGATCGCCCGTGGCGCCGAACAGCAGCAAACGGTCTGCGGCAAAATCGCTCATGCGTGGGCCCTCTTTCGCTGCCACGGCCTAGCGAGCGCAGCGAGCCGGGGCAACGGCTAAGCCCCACCAAAATGGCGCGGAGTGCAGCGCGGCTTACCGAGAGACGGTGACGCTGACCTCGCTTGAGAGAAACCGCATCGGGGCAAAGCTGGTGAGGAAGCTCACATCCGCCGCATCGCGCCCGACACCAATGGTCACTGCCTGGTGCAGGTCCGCCATCCCCGTCGCATCCACCAGCTGCCACAGCCCGCCCGCTCCCTCTGGATTGGCGAGAAACACTTCGGCGACCGCGTGAAAATCCTGCGGGGTGACGCCCGGCGCATAGCAGGCGACATAGCGCGCAGGGATCGCCGAGGCGCGCGCGAGAGTGACAAACAGATGCGCATAGTCGCGGCAGATGCCGAGGCCTGAATGAAACGTGTCGGTCGCGGTGGTAGCCGATCCGCTGGCGCCCGGAGTGTAGCGCATATGGCCCGCGATCCAGTCATTGATGGCCGCAATGCGCGCGCCGCCGCGTGTCCCGCCAAATTGTGCATCGGCAAAATCGATGAACTGGCTAGAATGGCAATAGCGCGAATCGAGCAGGAATTTGACGGCCGGGCCGGGCAGCTTGTGCGGGGGCAGGGCATCAAGCGCGGCAAGCTCGGCGACAAGGCGGTGCGCTGTCACTTGCGCTTCATATTCGACCTCAACGAGGCCATCCGCTTCGATCCAGATGCGCTCACCGATATTGTCCTGCGCAGGCACGCGCGCAAAATGCTTGGTCGGCGTGAGCCTGGTATCCGCGCGCACCAGCTCTTGTTCGGGCAAGTCAGCGGCTTCGAATTGCAACAGCGCAGACGCCTTATGCTCCACCTCGAACGCGAAGCGCGCAGAAATCTCAACGCTCACAGCGCGCCGCTCCTGAATAAGCCCATGCGCCAAGGATCAGCCAAGGGCTCCGCCAGCGCTGGCAGGGATTGTATTCTAAGTATCTGTCTCAAATGATCTTTTCCAATGAGGCGACCGCTTTATCCCATATGGGACATTCAGCGCGATAGGCTGCGATTCTAGAGCGAGCCTCGCTTTAACGCACTGACGCGGCAGCTTTGCGTCGGTTCCACATTTATGAGGATCGCATACATGAAAACTCTTCTCTTGGCTCTCGCCAGCACGGCGATGGCATGCGCGTTGGCCGCTCCTGAACCTGCCCTTGCAGAAAGCTCCCATGGCCCGTTCGACAAGCTCAAGAAGGCCGCGAAGAAGGCCGAGAAAACCAAAGATGACGCGGAAGACGTCGTCGAGACCGTCGACACGGTTACAGGTGGCGCGGTTACAGGTGGCGCGGTTACAGATGGCACTGGGCGCAGAACCGCGCCGCGCAGTTCACGCAAGGTGGTAACGGGCACCACAGCGGGCAGCAATTATCCGCAAACTGCCCGCGCCCCAGGCCATGCCGGGGTGGCCGGGCCAACCCCGGCGAAATACGCCAACGCCACCAAATGCGCCGCCCTAGATCTTGGCAACGCCTTCGTCGCGCGGGCGGGAAATTACACGTTCAGCCAGGGGATCAGCACCGAGCAACGCACCGGCCTTCTTGACCGGCGCCCGGTCGAGCCCGTGAGCGGCTGCGTGTTTGAAGGGCTCGGCATTGGCGATGTGCTCTATGTCGAGTTCGATAAGTCCAAATTCAAAAAGTACAATTATCGCATCCAATGCGCCTCTTACGATGGCTCTGAGCAGCAGGATAATGTCTTTGGCCCGAGCATCGACAATTACGGCGGCAAAGCGATCATGCTGCACACCGGCAATTCGACCGGCTATGAGCCGACCGCATCGGGCAGCAATTCGGATCGCAACAACGCCTACAAGAAATACATGGATGGCCGCGGGCGCGCCTTTGCGACGTTCAATTTCAAGGATCGGCCTGACGATAAGCAGGGCACGGACTTCTACTGCCAGTGGTTCGATCGCAACACCGGCGAAAGCGCGATTGCGCTGACCTATCGCCGCGGCCCGACCGGCAGCTGATCGCTCGATCACCCCTCACGGATTTGAGGGTCCCTTGCAGCGCGCGAGGGTGATGAGCGGGAAGTCGGACACCTGCTCATAGCCTTCGCGCGCTTCCTTCGCGGCGGCCGGTTACCCCCGGGCCCTTGGCGTTTGCGCCGCACTCTCCAGCCCATGCTGGCCGCCGCGATTTTTCCCGCAATTCCGCTTGTCTCAAAGCATCATCGAAAAGGACACTTCATGCGCTATTCCCTTCCCCTTCTCGCCGCGGCGATCGCGCTCGCGATTGGCACTGCGCCAACTTTGACAGCGCCCGCTTATGCGCAATCTTCCTCAAGCGAAGTCGCAAAGGACGGCGCGTGCCCCAAAGGCTTCAAACAGTCCGGCTCCTCGTGCAAATCATCGGGCGCGGTGGCGATCACCAAGATCGGCTCTTGCCCGACAGGCTTTAGGGCGAGCGGCAACTACTGCGTGGGCGACAAAGGCGATTATGCCGAAGTCAAAAGCGGCTCTTGCCCCAGCGGCCTTAAGGCGAGTGGGAAGTATTGCATCAAGTGAAGCCCCTTGTGGCGGCGCGCGTGATAAGCGAAGAGCAACCGCGCGCCGCCCCCTTAATCGAAGCGATTGCGCAGATTGCGCCGCATCTGGCGCTTATGCCGCGTATCCTTTGCCGAGTTTCCTCTTTGTCCGACGCTGATTTTGATCCCGATGCGCTGATCCGTCAGGCCTATTCGGTGGTGGCCGAGCCTCAGAAGCTGTTCGACCTGCAAACGCGGCTCGAGCGCGCCGAAGCGCGCTCGGGCGAAGCGGTGGCGGCGCTGGACCAGCATTTTGAGCAAATCGGCGCGCTGTTTGATACGATCCATCACGGGCCAGAGGCGGATTATTCAAAGCTGGGCCTGCTCTCGCCCGATGAGGCGATGGAGAGCGCGCCAGTTTCCGATCTGGGAACAGCGGTGGTCTTGCGGCTTTCGGAGGACTGGCGCGTTGTCAGCGCGAGTGGAGCCCTCGGCGGCGCGCTTAGCATTGGGGCGCACGCGCCTGAGTGGCTGGTGGGCTATCGCCGCGAGGTTTTCACGCGGCTGCGCAAGGGTTTCCAATCCAATGGAGCGAGCGCGCATTACGTGCGCCTCTATGCCAGCGAAGAGGATGAGCGCGGCTTCATGGCCTTGGCGAGGGCGGGCGACTTTGAAGGCGAGCCGGCGCTCGGCTTTACGCAGGTTTCGCTCGCCTGGGATGCGCTGGCTGGCGCGCGCTTTGCCGAGACGATGGACTTAACTCCAACCGAAACCGAGCTCACCCGTTTCATCGTTGAAGGGCGCAGCATCAGCGAATTTGCGCAAGCGCGTGAGCGCTCGGTGGGAACAGCGCGCAATCAGATGAAGGCGCTGCTGAAAAAGCTCGGCATCGGCTCGCAATCCGAGCTGGTTTCGCTTTACGCGGGCTTCTCCCATTCGCTCGCGCTTTCGCAGCATGCCTGGCCGAATGAGGAGCCCGCTGCCTTCGGTGCCTCGGTGACGTTGCGCGATGGCTCCGCGATGCGTTTTGAGCGCTATGGCAAAGCCGGGGGCAAGCCCGTCTTGGTGCTGCATGGCGTGATCGAGGGGCCGTTTATGACCGCCAATCTCGCGCATCAGGCGCATCAGGCGGGGCTGGAGTTCTTCGTTCCCTGGATGCCCTTCCACGAAGGCCGCGAAAGCGCGCGCAATCCGCAGGCGATGATCGAGCTGTTTGCCAAGCGGCTGGAAATGTTCTGCGCTGAACTGCGCATTGAGCGCTGCGCTGTGCTCGCGTGCAGCCTATCATGCGCTTATGGGCTCGCTGCCCTGCGCGCGACGCCGCATCTGTATCGCGGCATGGTGATGTGCGGCTTTGTGCCGCCGCTGGCGCAGATCGAAGACGATGCGCGGCTAAATCCGGTCTGGCGCGCGCCGCTGGCTGTCGCTCGCAGCGCGCCCGGGATGATCGATCTTATGGTCCGTGCTCTTGTCCGCCTGGCCATGCGCGGCGAGGCTGCGGTCTATTTTGACAAGCTTTTGAAGGACAGCCCGGTGGACCGCGCAACCCTGCGCCAACCCGATGTGCGCAGCGTGGTGCGGCGAGCGCTCGCTAATCGACCTGACAAAGCCGGGCGCGCCTTTGCGCATGCTGTGCTGGTGCAGGCGCAGGACTGGTCTGAGTGGCTTGAGGGCCAGGAGGTTCGGATCGCCTGCGTGCTGGGCGAGGGCGATGTGGTCTACAAGCCTGAGGCGATGCGCGAGTTTTGCGAGCGTTATGGCATCGAGGTGATCGGGCCATTGGCCGATGCGGGGGGCTTTTCGATGTTCCAACAGCCCTGCCGCGTGTTTGCTGAAGTGCGCAGCCTGTTTGACGATTGAGCGGGAGCTGCGCGCGGGCGCGTGCGGGGCGTTTTCCTACTTCGAGGGCGCGCGTTATTGTGCGCGCCTATGCACAAGGCCAGCATTCATCCAGACTGCGCAGTGATCGCCTCACTCGATCAAACTGCGCTGCTGTGATCGAGTGATTTTTTGCGCTTAGACAGTGTGCCAGGTGTGTCAGACGTTCTCTACGTGCGACGAGTTGAGTGCGCGCTGCACGTCGAGCAAGCGCCCGATTACGTGGTGGCGATGACGCCAAAGAGATCGTGCGCGTCGGCCTCTTCAACGGTGACAGAGACAATGTCGCCTGGTGCCAGCGTTTTGGGGACATTGCGCAAGTGCACCGCGCCATCAATCTCCGGCGCATCGGCCTGCGACCGGCCCGAGGCGCCGATATCGCCATCCTCATCCGGCTCGCCCACCTCGTCAATGATAACAGGCAGCGTGGCGCCGATCTTGGCTTGGAGCTTGGCCGCGCTGATCCGCTCGGTCACTTCCATGAGGCGCGCATACCGCTCCTCCTTGAGGCTCTCGGGCACCGGATCGGGCAGAGCATTGGCCGCCGCGCCTTCGACCGGCTCAAAGCGAAACGCGCCCACCCGATCAAGCTGCGCTTCCTCAAGCCATTCGAGCAGATACGCAAAGTCCGCCTCTGTCTCGCCCGGAAAGCCGACGACGAAAGACGAGCGGATTGCGATCTCTGGGCAGATCTCGCGCCATGCCTTGAGCCGCTCGAGCACCTTTGCCTCGTTCGCCGGGCGACGCATCAGCCGCAGCACATTGGGCGAGGCGTGTTGAAACGGGATGTCGAGATAGGGCGTGAGCAGCCCGTCAGCCATCAGCGGGATGACCTTATCGACATGCGGATAGGGGTAGACATAGTGCAGCCGCACCCACGGGGGCGCGCCGTCTGCTGTGCGCAGCCCACCGAGTTCGCGCGCCAGATCAGTCATATGCGCGCGCACCATCCTTGGCTGGCCCTGTGCGCGCCCCTTCCATTCGCGCGGATCGTGGCGCGTGTCGACACCGTAGGCGCTCGTATCCTGGCTGATAACCAGCAGCTCCTTGGTGCCCGCGGCGACCAGCTTCTCCGCTTCGCGCAGCACCGCATCGATCCGTCGGCTGGCAAGCTTGCCGCGAAGCTGGGGGATGATGCAGAAGGCACAGGAATGGTTGCAGCCCTCGGAGATCTTGAGATAGCTGTAATGCCGCGGCGTCAGCTTGATATCGGCCTCGGCAGGCTGTGGGATAAGGTCCACAAACGGCCCTTGCGAAGGCGGCGCGTGGGTGTGCACCGCTTCGACCACTTGCTCATATTGATGCGCGCCGGTGACCGCGAGCACTTGCGGATGCGCCGCGCGGATCGCGTCCGCTTCCTCGCCCATGCAGCCGGTGACGATCACGCGTCCGTTCTCCGCGATCGCTTCACCGATCGCAGCCAGGCTCTCTTCCTTGGCGCTGTCAAGAAAGCCGCATGTGTTGACGAGCACGACATCCGCGCCGGCGTAATCCGGGCTCATCGCATAGCCATCAGCGCGCAGGCGGGTGAGGATACGCTCGCTGTCAACAAGCGCCTTGGGACAGCCAAGCGAGACCATGCCCACGCGCTTGGCGTCGGGAAGGGTGGTGGTGGTGTTCATGATTGGCGCGCCTCTACACGCCTTGCGGCGCGCACGCCAGACCCCCGAGGCTTTCCTACTTTGCCTGAACGCGATAACTGTATCACCGGACTAGTCTTGGGGGATCGAGTATGAATGATTTTGCGCTTTGGCCGGTGCTCGCGGGGGCGGCGGCATTCTTCGTCATTGGGATGATCTGGTACGGTGCGCTGTTTGGCAAAGCTTGGCAGAAAGCCGCCGGGATCAGCGATGAAGTGGCCGAGAGCGGCAATATGGCGCTGATTTTCGGGCTGTGTTTTCTGTTTGAGATGCTGATCGCGATGGTGCTGTGGCACTTGCTCGCGCGGGTGAACCCGGCGCCGCATGTTGTGATGATGATGGCGATCGGGTTTGCAGGCGGCATCATGATCCCGGCGATGGGGATCAACTATCTGTTTCAGCGAAAAAGCTTCATGCTCTTCGTGATCGACAGCGGCCACTTTCTGCTTGGCATGGCAGCGATGGGCGGTGTGTTTGTGTGGTTCAGGAGCTGAACGGCAAGTTTGACAGCCTAGCCGCCATTGCCATTGGCAGGCACGATTTCGACGATGACATCGCCCGGCTGGAGGTTTTGGCAGGCTTCCTCCCAAAAGCCGATCGCCTGTCCGTTGCGATAGATGCGCAGGCCGCGACCGCCGCTCTTGAGCTCAGTGATCGCCTTGCCGCATTCGTCTTCCTCGACAACGCGCTCGACGAGTTGGACGCGGCCTGAGACCGAGGCAAGGTCAGCCAGGTAGTCGGCGATGTGCGCGCCTTGCGCTGAGCCTGCGAGCAGGAGGCCGGTGAAGCGGACCGGGTTGATCACGTTGTTCGCGCCTGCCTGGCGGGCGAGCAACTCGTTGTCATCCGCGCGCACAACCACGCTGATCGGCACGCGCGGCGCGAGGTGGCGCACGGTCAAAACGATGAGGATCGAGGTGTCATCGCGCCCCGCTGAAACGAGCACGGAGGCCGCCTGTTCGATCCGCACTGCCTTGAGCGTGTCATCGCGCGATGCATCGCCAGCCAAGATGGCAACGCCGAGCTTCTCCGCTTGCGCCAGGCGTTCCTCGCTCGGGTCGACGACCACGATGTCGTTTGCGTTGGTGCCGCGTTCGATCAGTTCCTCGACGCTCTGCGAGCCCGATACGCCAAAGCCGAGCACAACGACATGTCCCGACAGCTTGTCCTGGATGCGCGCCATGCGCCACTTCTCCCAGCTACGTTTGATGATGAAGTTATAGGCTGTGCCCACAAAGATGAAGAACACCGCAAACCGGATCGGTGTCACAATCACCGCCTCCTTGAGCCGCGCGCTGTCGGTCACAGGAGCGATGTCGCCAAAGCCCGTGGTGGTGATGGAGATCATGGTGAAGTAGAACACATCAAGCAGCGAGACCTCGCCATCGACGCTATCGACCAGGCCATCGCGATCCCACCAGTGGATCAAGACCACGATGCCGATCAGGAAAAGCGCTGCGCCCAGCCGCAGGCTCAGGTCCGCCCAAACCGACAGCTTGAGCGCGCGTCTCAGCGGTTTGAAACGCGTCTTGCCGCGCGCCGGCAGCCTGTCCTTGATCGCCTTGTTGATGTCGCGTGTCGCCATTGGCGCTCGGCTAATCCCCTGTTTAGCGTCTCTTATGACGCGTTATCAAAGCGTTCGGCAAGAGCGCCCAGCGAGGAATGGTGCGTGAGGTCAAGTTGAAGCGGGGTGATCGCGACATAGCCTTCGTCGATCGCTTCAAGATCGGTGCCGTGGTCAAGCGTGTGTTCGATGGCGTGAAGCCCAAACCAGAAGTAGCGATGGCCGCGCGGGTCCTTGCCTTCAACGATGCTGCCACGCGAATAGTCATGGAAGCCCTGACGCACCACGCGGATGCCCTGGACCTCGCTGGCGGGGCGCGCGGGGAAGTTGACATTGATGAGGTTGCGCTCGGCCAAAGGCGCATCGAGCAGAGGCTTGATCGCCTTGGGCCCCCATTTGGCGGCGGCATCGAACATGTCGGCATCGGCGTTGTTGGCTGGGCCGTAGACCTGGCTCAGCGCGATCGAGCGGATGCCGGCAAGCGCGCCTTCAATCGCGGCCGACACCGTGCCCGAATAGGTGATGTCATCGCCGAGATTGGCTCCGCGATTGACGCCGGAGAGGATGAGATCGGGCGGACTATCGAGCACTTCGCGCAGGCCCATCATCACGCTGTCTGTTGGCGTGCCGGTGACAGCAAAGCGGCGCTCGGCAAAC
>JBCBOW010000040.1:0-9376 GCA_039821045.1 Pseudomonadota bacterium | reverse complement strand
ATGGATGCGGCGCCGAACGCGCCAAGCGGCCATGCAATCCAGGCTCGTCTCTATGCCGAAGACCCTGCGCTCGATTATCGGCCCACTTCGGGCACCATCACCAATCTCAAGTTTGCAGACACGCTGCGGGCCGAGACATGGTGCGCTTCTGGTAGCCAGGTAACCGCTTGGTATGATCCGATGATCGCCAAGCTGATCACGCACGCGCAAACCCGAGAAGCGGCAATCGCAGCGATGCAGCAGGCGCTCGATGAAAGCCGGCTTGATGGCATCGAGACCAATTTGCGCTGGCTTCGCGATGTTGTCCGCGATGAGAGTTTCGTGGCGGGCAATGTCAGCACGAAGCTTTTGGAGACGGTATCCTATAACCCACACAGCTTTCGCGTGGTGACAGGCGGCACAGCGACATCGGTTCAAGATTGGCCGGGGCGGCAGGGGCTGTGGTCTGTTGGAGTGCCGCCATCTGGCCCGATGGACGATGCCTCATTTCGCGCAGGCAATCGCGCGCTCGGCAATCCGGAGGGGACCGCAGGCCTAGAGGTGACCTTTACCGGGCCTACACTCGTGTTCAATGCGCCCGCCCGCATTTGCCTCACTGGTGCTGATTTCGGCGCGACTTTGGATGGCGAGCCCGTTGAGCTTTACACGGCGTTTGAAGTCGGCGCAGGTCAGACGCTCGCAATGGGGCGCGTCAGCGGTGGCGGCGTGCGCGGCTACATCCTGTTCGAAGGCGGCCTCGATATCGCGCCCTATCTGGGCAGTCAGAGCACCTTTGAGCTTGGACAGTTTGGCGGCCATGCAGCGCGGTGCCTTGTCGCGGGCGACACGGTCCATCTCGCAGGGGCGCAAGTTGGCGAACCCAGCGATGTGCACGCCCCCCAGATCAGCGACAGCTGGGAAATCCGCGTCACCTATGGCCCTCATGGTGCGCCTGACTTTTTCACTGACGAGGACATCGCTGCAATCCTAAGCGCCGAGTGGAAAGTCCATTACAACAGCAACCGCACGGGCGTTCGGCTGATTGGGCCCAAGCCTCAATGGGCGCGCAAGGACGGAGGAGAAGCCGGGCTTCACCCGTCAAACATTCATGATAACCCTTATGCGATAGGCGCAGTCGATTTTACCGGCGATATGCCGATCATCCTCGGACCGGACGGCCCTTCGCTCGGCGGGTTTGTCTGTCCTTTCGTGGTCGTGGCTGATGATCTCTGGAAGATTGGGCAGCTGGCCCCCGGCGATCGCTTACGGTTTGTTCCGGTATCGCTTGAGCAAATGGGTGCGAACGAAGGGTCGACTGCGAGCCAGCCCGCTCCGATTGCATCGCTGACGCCGATTTTGGCTGAAACAGACGCAAGCGGCTATCGCCCGCGCACGGTCTATCGCCAGCAAGGCGATCGCAACATTCTGGTCGAATACGGGCCGATCACGCTCGATCTGGAGCTGCGCATCCGCGTTCACGCCTTGATGGAGGCGCTGGAACAGCGAAGGTTGCCCGGCGTCATCGACATCGTTCCCGGCATTCGTTCGCTGCAATTGCATTTTGACGGCGATGTGCTTGATCAGAAAGCCGCACTCGCAGCGCTGATGGAAGCTGAAGAAGAGCTCGGCGAACTGGCGGATTTCAAGATACCCTCGCGCATATTGCATCTGCCCTTGAGCTGGCGTGATCCTGCGACGATCGAGACGATCGAAAAATACATGGGGGCCGTGCGCGATGATGCTCCGTGGTGCCCTGACAACATCGAGTTCATCCGCCGCATCAACGGTCTGCCCGATGCGCAAGCTGTCCAGGACATGGTCTTTGACGCGAGCTATTTGGTCATGGGCTTGGGCGATGTTTATCTTGGCGCGCCTGTTGCCACACCGGTTGATCCGCGGCACCGGCTCGTCACCACTAAGTACAACCCCGCGCGCACATGGACACCGCCCAATGTCGTCGGGATCGGCGGCGCTTATATGTGCATCTATGGGATGGAGGGGCCCGGCGGATACCAGCTCTTTGGCCGGACCATTCAGGTTTGGAACACATATCGACAGACCGATGCGTTTACGCAGGGCAAGCCTTGGCTGCTGCGCTTTTTCGATCAGATCCGGTTTTTTGAAGTCAGCGCCGAAGAACTGGCCCAATGGCGTCAAGATTTCCCCAGTGGGCGCCGATCGATTGACATCGAACACTCCGAGTTCAGCCTTGCGGATTATCGAGCTTTTCTGGCGGAAAATGCTGAATCGATCGCCGCCTTTCAGGAGCAGCGCCAAGAGGCCTTTGATGCAGAGCGCGCCGAGTGGCAGCGAACCGGCGAATTCGACCGCGTGTCGCAACTTTCTCAGGATTTGCAGGGGGGAGCAGAGACCACGGCCACGATCGACCTTCCCGATGGGGCGCAGCTGATCGAAGCGCCCTTTGGCGGAAGCGTTTGGAAACTGCTCGTTGCTCAAGGGGATGAAGTCAAAGCGGGCGAGCCTATCGCTGTCCTGGAGGCAATGAAGATGGAAAGCCCGCTCGAAAGTCCTGCGAGCGGGACGGTGGTCGCGCTCTACATCGAGGAGCGTCAGGCGGTTGAGCCAGGCTCGCCAATCCTCGCGGTGAAGGCGGACGCATGACTGACCTCTCCCGCCTTAGCGTTCAGTCGATTGCGCGCGATGTCCAAGCCGGAACGATAAGCGCGGCCTCGATCATGGATGGTATCCTGAGCCGGCTGGCGATTTACGATACCATCCAGCCGCAAGTCTGGATCAGTCGCGCAGCGCCCGAAGATCTGCGCGCACAGGCTCAACGAGTGGACCAACGGATCGCGGCGGGTGAAGCCATGCCGCTCGCCGGGGTGCCTTTTGCCGTCAAAGACAACATCGATGTTGCCGGTTTCGAAACGACAGCGGGATGTCCCGCTTTCGCCTACACGCCCGACAAGAGCGCACACGTGGTCGAAAAACTCCTCGAAGCGGGAGCCATATGCATTGGCAAGACCAACCTCGATCAGTTCGCAACCGGCCTTGTCGGCACGCGAAGCCCGTACGGCGCACCGCGCAACGCGAGCAATCTCGATTATGTCAGCGGCGGTTCGAGCTCCGGATCAGCGGTGGCGGTCGCGGCTGGTCTTGTCGCTTTCTCACTTGGCACCGATACAGCGGGCTCAGGCCGGGTGCCCGCAGCGTTCAATCACCTCATCGGCCTAAAGCCCAGCAAGGGACGCTGGAGCACCAGCGGACTGGTCCCCGCTTGCCGGACGCTCGATTGCATCACGGTGTTTGCAGACAGTGTACAAGACGCGCGGATCATCGATGAAACCATCGCTGGATTTGATCCGCACGATCCGTTTTCCCGCCTGCTTGAAAATGCGCCTTTGAAGGCAGCCAACATCGGGGTGCCGCGTCCTGATCAACGCGAGTGGTTCGGTGATAGCGCCGCGCAGTATTTCTATGAGCAGGCGCTCGATCGTTTGAGCGCCGACGCTCAAATCGTTGAGCTGGATATCGCGCCGCTTAATGAGGCAGCGAGCTTGCTTTATAGCGGACCTTGGGTGGCGGAGCGCAGCGCCGCCATCGAACGCCTGCTAAGCGAGAAACCCGATGCGATCGATCCCACGGTCCGTACCGTTGTTGAGCCCGGCCTCGGCATCAGCGCTGTTGAGGCGTTTCAAGGGATGTATCGGCTCGCCGAGCTCAAGCGCTGGTCAGATCAAATGTGGGACGAGATTGACGTCCTCGCATTTCCCACGACGGGCACGACCTATCGCGTCCGGGAGCTGGAAGCCGCACCGATCGCGCTCAACAGCAATCTTGGGCGATACACCAATTTCGTCAATCTGCTCGATATGGCGGCAGTCGCAATCCCCGCCGGTGTGCGAGACGATCGCACCGGCTTCGGGCTCACTTTTATAGGCCCTGCGCACACCGACCATGCCTTGCTTGATCACGCTCAGGCATTCCTTGCTTCGAATGATGTGAAACCACCGCCGCTGGATATGGGGGAACATATGGAAACCGTAAAACTCGCCGTGGTCGGCGCGCATCTCAAGGATATGCCTTTGCACTGGCAGCTTACCTCGCGCGAGGCCCGCTTCGTTGGCGCCTATGAAACCGCCCCGACCTATCGCCTTTTTGCTATGGCAGACAGTGTTCCACCAAAACCGGCCTTGGTGCACAGCGATGATGGCGCCGCGATCAAGGTCGAGGTCTACGAATTGGATCTTGCAGCATTCGGGAGTTTTGTGGCCGAAGTACCGGCTCCGCTTGCTATCGGGACAGTCACTCTGGCGGATGGTTCGAGCGTAAAGGGATTCGTGGCTGAGCCGCGCGCCACCGTGGGAGCAACGGACATCACGCATTTGGGAGGCTGGCGAGCGTTTATCGCGCAGGATTAAGCGCGAAAAATACCAACGCGCGTAACAATCGAATGAGGCTTTGGAACCTTCGGCCCAGAGATTGCGTATATGGTCAGAAACCTGCAATATTACGCTTGACGATATCGTTAACAACGATACGTTGGCGTCAATAATCAGAATATGCGGGAGAGAAGTACACGCGTTCGGAGAAATCTCCGGTCGAGTGAGGGGGATTTCGGGCATATGCCCACGCATATATGAGGTAGGTCGAATGGCCGGTGTGCAGGTAGGCAATCGTATTATCGGGGCGGATTCCCCGGTCACCGTTGGTTGGGAAAACATTGGACGCGTCGAAGGCGGCCCGCTTAAGCGCGCCTTTTTCACCTATTTCCAACCCATCGTGCTGTTTGGCATGATCGCGTTCGTTTACTACGCGCCCAACGACATTGCCGTCGCATCGACCATGTTCATGATTGGCATCGGCTTTAAGCTTCTTTTGCTCGGCCTCGAATGGGTCAACCCGCGCTACGAAAGCTGGAAGCTGACCTGGAAAGAGTTTGCGACTGACATTTTCTATGTCGGCATGGGCTACACCGTGGTGCGGCTGATCGGAACCTATTTTGGCGATGGCGTGATCATCGAAGCGGTGCAAAGTGCCTTCGATTGGCAGTCTTTCGCTTGGTTTGTCGCGCTCCCGCTAATTGTGCAGGGCTTGGCGATCTCGCTCATTTTTGAGTTCGGACAGTATTGGATGCACCGTGGTATGCACAATTGGCATCCACTTTGGCTGTTTCACGCGCCGCATCAATACATCACGCAGCTCAACATCAACAAAGGCGCAGTTGGCCACCCGATTGAGCTCTTCCTGATTGGCCTTGGCGTTGGCGGTTTCTTCGATTTTCTCCCGCGTGCATTCCTGATTGCAGGCGCCATCGGCATGACTGTGGGCATCTACCAGCACATCAATGTGCGGTTTAACACGCCAGCCTGGTGGCGTTTCCTGTTCAACACCACCGAGCATCACAGCGTTCACCATTCGCAGGATTATCAAGCCACGCGCAGCAATTACGGCGCCAATTGGATCATTTTTGATCGCATGTTTGGCACCTGTATCGATGGCGAGGCGGAATTGCTTGGTATGGAAGGTGGCCGTCGCATGGACATTGGCGAGACCATGCACTTCCCCTTCACTGAAGGGTACAAGTCCACCCGCACCGCGCTTGAGCAACGGCGATCTGGCCCCGCGCTCGAACAACAAGAACCGGCCGAGTAACCGACCATTCTCCCGCACGAAAAGCGCAGCCGCGACACTGAGATAAACGTCTCAGTTCGCTTTCCTGTGGCCTGTTACGAACACGCCTGCACACTCGGAATGCGCCAATCATGAACATCAGCATTCCTTACATCGATCGCATCTGGCGGGTGAAAGGCTCTCTCCACCTCGATGAGCCGCTCTCATCGCAAGAAGCCTTTGAGAGGCTCGATCCGCTGTTCCAGGCCCATGTGGTGCATTATCAGGTCTCGGGAGACACGCTCTCATACCGCAAGAAAAACCCCGCCGCACAGGACAAGCTGGCGACATTCCCCGCCGGGACGCTGCACCTCGAAGAGCGCGATGGCACAGCCCGGCTCAGCTACAATCTGACCAGCACAGCGCTGCTGCTCTGCTTTCTTGCGCCCCTGTTCTTCGCGGGGTTTGGGCTGCTCTTTGAAGCAATCAATGAGTGGGAAGCACCCGCTCTCGCTGCTGAAAAAGAAGCCAAGGAAAAAGAGAAAGAGGGCGAGGAAGAAGAGCCCATTGAGTTGCACTGGATCGACAAAATGCTAGGCGCGCCCGAGCCTGAGCAACCGGGCGATGAGGACGAGGAAGAAGACGCCGAAAAGTCCGCTGAAGAGGACGAGGAAGGCGAGGAAGAGGAAGAAGAAGGCGGCCGGCATCGTCCGGAGTTTGCCTATGGCTTGGCCGGGGTCTTCGCTGCGATCTATTTGGTCGGCCGTGTCCTGGAGCCGTATCTCGTCAAGCGCACATTCCGCTATTTCCTGCGCCGGGAAGATCAGCCTCAAGACGCCGGCTCACAAGAAGAGCTCGAGCCAAAGACAGGGTGAGCGCTGATCAGCTCCGGCTTGAAGGCAGAGCGCTTAGCACTCCATCAATCTCAGCGAGGTGCTGGGCAATCGCGTCTTTGGGAAGGAATGATCCTTCGAAGGAGTGTTTCGCCAACCGCGTGATATCGTCAATCGAGAGATCAAGCGCTGACGCCACTGCTCGATAGTTATCGTTGATATAGCCGCCAAAATACGACGGATCATCGGAATTCACGGTCGCTCGGAGGCCTTGATCAAGCATCGCTTTCACCGGGCTCGCGCCGATTTCGTCAATTACGCACAATTTGAGGTTTGAGAGCGGACAAACGGTAAGGGTCAATCCCTCTTTGGCAATGCGTGCGACCAACGAGGTGTCTTCCAAGGCGCGATTTCCATGATCAATGCGATCGACCCCAAGCACATCAAGCGCCTGCCAGACATATTCGGGCGGTCCCTCTTCGCCAGCATGGGCGACAAGTCTCAGACCAAGCTCGCGGCACTTTGCGAAAACCCTGGCGAACTTCTCAGGAGGATGGCCGACTTCGGATGAATCAAGGCCAACCCCTTCAATCCGATCAAGCCAGGGCTCTGCCTGAGCCAGGGTTTCAAAGGCGTCCTCTTCGCTGAGATGGCGCAGAAAACACATGATGAGCCTGTAAGTGATGCCCAGTTGGGCTTGTGCGTCTTCCAACGCACGCAAGATCCCGCTTATCGCAGTGTCGAACGAAACGCCTCGCTCTGTATGCCCCTGCGGATCAAAGAAAATCTCGACATGGCGAACAGTGTCGCGATGCGCCCTTGTAACGTAGGCCATAGTGAGATCGTAGAAGTCTTGCTCTTCGACCAGCACCTGCATGCCGAGATAATACAGGTCGAGGAATTCTTGCAGGTTTGAAAATTGGTACGCTGCCGAGACTTCTTCAACGCTGGCATATGGCAATTTAACGCCGTTGCGCTCTGCCAGGGCAAACATCATCTCGGGCTCAAGCGAACCCTCGATATGCAGATGAAGCTCTGCCTTGGGGAGGGCCGCGATGTAATCTTCGCGCTTCTCAGGGGAAATGGCAGCCATCAATCTTCTCCGCTTGCCTGGCGCACTTTCAAGATTTCATTGGCGCAGGGTTTGTTCTCGGCAATTTCCGCATCTGTCAAACCGTCAATCTCATGCGGAAAGATGAGCCAATCCTCAGTTGAGCGCATATAGAAGTCGGGCGTGAGGTCCGTCTGATTTTTGGAAGGCTTGTAAAAGACGGTCGCGATCTTGATCGTCGCGGGCATGTTGCGCCGACACCGTTTGCCCAGCTCATTGATGAAAGCTTCCACCGATTTGCCGGTGTCGAACACATCGTCAACAATCAGCAGCGCATCGTCTGCGTTCAGCGTGTCAATCAGATAGCCAAGGGCATAGACTTTGACCGTGCGACCCGGCTGCCCGATGCCCGTGTAGGACGAAGTTCGGATGGCGATATGATCGCAGGTGATGTCGCGGAACTCGAGCAGCTCCTGGACAGCTATTCCAATCGGAGCGCCGCCCCGCCAGATACCCACGATGTGAGTTGGGACGAAGCCGGATTCGACAATCTGGTTTGCCAACGCGAAGGAAAGCTCGAGCAATTCATTCGCGTCGAGATAGATCTTGTCTTCCACCGGGTCCCCCGTTTTGCTCCGGAGCAACGTGGCATAAAGGCGCGCGCGCTTGAAGGCGCTTCGCTCAGATAAATCGATAAATCGGCGATGCTTTCTTGGTGTTTAGAAAGCGATCGAAACCTGAGCGCTCACGCTGTTTTGCGTCTGACCATTCTGAGCAAACAAGCCATCATACACCAACCGCAAGCCAAGCATCCCCTCGCTCATCAAGGACAATGCGCTGCGTAGCCGCAAGCCGTCATTCGCGAGCGGGCGAAGCGGATTGCTGAATGATGTTCCGGCATCCGCTTGGAAGGCCACAGGAAGCGCGGTGAACTCGTCTCCTGAAAGCGCAAGCTGATAGCCCGCCTCAAGAAAGAACGCGCCCTGCCAATCGCCCAATTCCAAGCCGATCTCGCTCTCCGCCCCAAGGGTAAGCACGCTCGAATCGTTTTCAAGCTGAGGGATCGAGAGGCTGAAATCACCAGCGCCCGCTTCCGCAAAGGCATCAATTTCCAGGTCCTGAAGGTCGAATGCAGCCTTTAGCCCAATTGAAAGACCCTCATCCTGCACGATGAAGCCGGTCGCGCTGGCATGAATGCTTGTCAGGTTTGCGTCCGTTTCGCCCAGCGCGCTTGCTCCCAAGACGCGCCGAGATGTCTCCAAATCGAGGTCTGCAAAACTCAGCCCTGCTGCAAGCCGCACCGGTCCTGCCGTGTAGGATGAGTAGGCACCGAAGCCTGTGCTCTGAGCATTCGCTTCGCCCAAAGCGCCCTCGATCTCCGCATCGCTTTCGCCCAGAGTTGCCGCTGCGCCGAAAACAAGTCTGCCCGATGCGTTTTCATATTCGACGGCCAGGCTTGCTGACCAGCCGTCTTGCTCGAAGCCAACGGTTCCCTCGCGCGTATCGCTATCGTCGAAATGGAGCGACACGGCGCTGACGAAGCGCAAGACGCTGTCATCTCCCGTGAAGTAAGACACCGCCCCCTGACGCTCAATTGCTCGCGTTGCTGCCAGTGCAAACTCCCGATCATCGAATGAACGATTGCCGCTGGCCTCTGCGATGGGTGGCGCTCTGAGGGCCGTTCCAGCGCTCGTTTGACCCGGCGAAGCGCTGATCGCTTGCGTCAAGGCGCCAGGCGAAACGCGCTGTTGGATAAACTGCGCATTTGCAAGGCCCGCGCGCGAGGCGACGCCCTGAAGCGCTGACAGCGAAGTCGCGCTAAGCTCGGTCAAGGTCGTCGTCTGGAAGGCCGTGCTGTCTGCGAATTCGAGCTTAACAGCAAGGTCAAAGAGGTTTTGCGATGGCACTCCGGATTCCGCGCTTGAGAGGAAATCAATCG
>JBCBOW010000039.1:0-9383 GCA_039821045.1 Pseudomonadota bacterium | reverse complement strand
GCTGGCTCTTTCAGCATTTCCTGCAGCAACATCAATCCGGGCCAGCGCTTCGGCGGTATGCGCGATTGCCTCTCGAACCGCGCCAACAGCTTCAACCAATTCCTCAAAGTGCGCCTCTTCCGCTGCGATCGCGCGCCCTCCTGCTTCCGCAATACGTGAGGCTTCTTCGTGCAGTCGGATGGAATTAAAGCGCACCGCTCCCTTCATGGTTTGCCGATGTGTAAACCCGCTGTCTTGAGCCATGAGCGGATCGGCGTGACGGTTAGGCACTTCGATGAAATAGCCCAAGACACCGTTATGCTTGATCTTGAGCGAGGCGATCCCCGTTTCATCTCGATACCGCGTTTCCATGGCGGCAATCGCGCGGCGCGCATTGCCTGCCGTTTTGCGTAACTGATCGAGACCAGCGTCATATCCATCAGCAATAAAGCCACCATTGGAACGCTCCGTTGGCGGTGTGGCAACTAAGGCTTTCGTCAACAGGTCCAATAGCGCACCATGTCCCGCAAGCTTGGGAAGCAGACCCTCCAGCAATTCCGGCCGATCGGGCAGCCCCAGCAGCGACGACTGAATGCGCTTCGATTCAGCCAATGCATCGCGCACTTGGCCCAGATCACGAGGGCTCCCGCGTCCGGCAACTATCCTGCCCAAAGCCCGCCCCAGGTCAGGCAACGTGCGAAGCACATCGCGCAACGCTGCTCGCTCAATGGGCCGATGGAGGAAGAATTGAACGAGAGCGAGGCGGGCATGGATTGCCTCGATCCCAAGAAGCGGTGCGGAAAGGTCTTCTGCCAACAGGCGTGACCCAGCGCCGGTCGAACATCGATCCAGTGTAGCAACAAGACTGCCTGCCCTGCCTCCGCTCGAGCTTTCCAGGATTTCCAGACTTGTGCGGGTGGCTGCGTCTATGGCCATTGTGTCGGACGAATTCTGAAGCTTGGGCGGTAAGAGGAGCGGCAGAGAACCACGCCCGACATGCTCGAGATAGGAAATAAGCCCACCTGCTGCCGCGCACATCGCACGAGAAAAGTGACCAAAGCCATCGAGACTGGCGACCCCATGCAATTCGCGCAGACGAGCTTCCCCGCTGCTGCTGTCGAAAGCGCTGCGGGCGTGGGTGGTTAAGGAAAGCTCATCGCAAATATCTTCGATGACCAAGCCTTCAGGCACCACAATCTCACTTGCCTCGAGACGCGCGAGTTCTGCGCGCAGGGATGCAGGCGTCGCTTCTGTAAGGACCATGGCGCCCGTTGAAACATCGACCGATGCAATGCCTAGCGTACCGCGCAGTTCGGCCAGAGCGACGAGGAGGTTCGCGCGCGTGGGTTCGAGCAGCGCTTCTTCAGTGAGCGTTCCAGCAGTGACGAACCTTACGATATCCCGCTTGACGAGGGCTTTCGAGGCTGGTCGACCCTCTCGCTTCGCGCGCGCTTTCGCCTCGTCCGGGGTTTCCACTTGCTCAGCGATCGCGACCCGCTCGCCGGCCTTAATAAGGCGCGCGAGATACCCTTCCGCTGAATGAACTGGCACGCCGCACATAGCCACGGGCGTGCCCGCATGCTCGCCGCGTGAAGTCAGCGCGATGTTAAGTATCGAAGCGGCGCGCTTCGCGTCATCAAAAAAGAGCTCGAAAAAATCTCCCATCCGGTAGAAGAGGAGTGATCCCGCTGCCTCTTCCTTGAGCGCGAGATATTGCTCCATCATGGGCGTGGGCTTTGATGAGGCGCTCATCTCTAATCGCGTGAGCGCTTGGTCGCCGCAATGTTTCCAAGGGTCGCAAGCGGCACGAACCCGAGCAAGCAGCTCCCAATTGGCGTCAAATCGGAATGTGTCTCTTCTTCGGTGGGCTCTGCCATAGATATGCGATGCTCGCTTCCCCCCTCTAAGGTCAAGTTACAAGCCCTGGCCACCCGCCGATTTTCGACGCGGCTTTGCTTCTTTGGACTCTATCATCTGTAACCATCGCGGGCTAAGCGCGAAACAAAGTGCTAGTAACAGGAGGGATGTATGGCGGACGAAACTAAAGGCGGCTTCACAACGCGCGAAGCGCTTTTTTATCACGAGACAATTCGTCCTGGTAAGTTGGAAGTTGTCGCAACCAAGCCGATGACTTCCCAGCGAGATCTCTCGCTTGCCTATTCGCCCGGTGTTGCAGCCCCGGTGGAAGCGATCGCCGAGGACCCGTCGCTTGCAGCCAGATACACCGCGAAAGCCAACCTCGTGGCTGTTATCTCAAATGGCTCTGCCATCCTTGGCCTTGGTAATCTTGGAGCGCTCGCCTCAAAGCCTGTCATGGAAGGCAAGGCTGTTCTGTTTAAGCGGTTCGCTGATGTTGATTCGATCGATATCGAGCTCGCGACAGAAGATCCCGAGGCATTTATCGAAGCCGTTGCTCTGATGGAACCAAGCTTTGGCGGGATAAATCTTGAGGATATCAAGGCTCCCGAGTGCTTCATCATCGAGGCAGCCCTGCGTGAGCGGATGAATATTCCGATCATGCATGATGATCAGCACGGCACGGCCATCATCACAGCAGCGGGCCTTTTGAATGCGTGTCACCTGACGGGACGCGACATAAAGGACGTGAAAGTGGTCGTGAATGGGGCGGGAGCAGCTGCGATCGCTTGCACCGCGCTGATCAAAGCGATGGGAGTACCGCACGAAAATGTGATCATGTGCGACCGTCGCGGCCCGATTACGCCAGGCCGGGAGAATGTCGATCAATGGAAGAGCGCACACGCCGTTGCGACGAAAGCGACGACCTTGGAAGAAGCACTCGCAGGCGCGGACATCTTTCTTGGCCTCTCTGCTGCTGGAGCGCTCAAGCCAGAGTGGGTCGAGAAGATGGCTGACAAGCCGATCATCTTTGCGATGGCAAACCCTGTCCCAGAGATTATGCCAGACGAAGCTAAGGCGGTGCGTCCTGACGCCATCATTGCAACCGGGCGCAGCGATTTCCCCAACCAGGTCAACAATGTGCTGGGCTTCCCTTTCATTTTCCGCGGCGCGCTTGATGTCCAGGCGACGACGATCAATGAAGAGATGAAAGTTGCTGCAGCGCAAGCCATCGCCGAGCTGGCTCGTGAACGTGTCCCCGAAGAAGTGGCAAGCGCTTACGGCAAAAACCAGAAATTTGGCACAGACTACATCATTCCTGCGCCGTTTGACCCGCGTCTGATTGAAGTCGTCTCGTCAGCCGTGGCGAAGGCCGCGATGGATTCAGGCGTTGCCCAGTCGCGTATCGAAGATCTTGACGAGTATCGTCACGAACTCAAATCGCGCCTTAATCCCACGACCAGCGTGCTCACGGGTGTTTACAATGAGGCCAAGGCCAATCCCAAGCGAATGGTCTTTGCCGAAGCTGAAGAAGAGGTGGTGCTGCGCGCCGCGATCCAGTTCCGCGATTTTGGCTACGGCACGCCGATTCTTGTCGGACGCACCAAGGCCGTGCTCGATAAACTGCATCAGCTTTCCGTAAGCGATCCTGGCAGCTTCGAGATTCAAAATTCGGCAGATAGCCAATATGTCCCTGCGATGGTCGATTACCTCTACAACCGGCTGCAACGTCGCGGCTACACCGAGCGCGATGCACGCCGGATGGTCAATCAAGAGCGCAACGTCTTTGCCGCTCTGCTCGTCGCGCTCGGCCACGGCGACGGCATGATTTCAGGGCTTACGCGAACCTATGCGCAAACCGTGCGCGAAGTGAATCTTGTGCTCGACAAGAAAGAAAACGCCCTTCCTTTCGGCATCCATATGATGATCGGCAAGAACCACACGACATTCCTAGCTGATACGACCATCAATGAGCGCCCCAGTGCAGAAGAGCTCGTCTACATCGCTAAGGAGACGGCCGTGGTGGCGCGCCGGATGGGCCACGAACCGCGCGTTGCCTTCCTTTCCTATTCGACATTCGGCAATCCGTCGGGGCAATGGCTGGGCAATATTCGCGAAGCCGTCTCAATTCTCGATCGCGACGGGTGCGATTTTGAGTATGAGGGCGAAATGGCGCCGGATGCAGCGCTTAACCCGACGGTGATGAAGCTCTATCCGTTCAGTCGCCTCTCTGCACCGGCTAATGTTCTCATCATGCCGGGGCTGCAGTCAGCGAACCTGTCAGCCAAGCTGCTGCGCGAGCTCGGCGGGAACACCACGGTCGGCCCGATGCTCATCGGGATGGAGAAACCGGTTCAAATCGCCCCGATGACGGCGCTTGCACCGGACGTTCTGACTTTGGCGGTGCTGTCGAGCGCGGGGGTTGTCGGCTAAGCGAATTCGCTTTCGTGCACCCATTCGGTGAGGTCGACGTAATGCGCATCAGCGTCAGAGCGATCAACGAGCACTGGTACTTGCTGGCCGACGAGCTCGTCCGAAAGGTCCAACCAAATCGGATCGCTCTTGAAGCTGGCGAGCATGCCTGTCGCCGGATGCGTACCTTGCGCCATCACACGGTAAGGCGAGCGCCCGTTGATCTTCATACTTCCATCACGCTGGCAGTCGATCACGGTCGCCTCAATGCGTTGCCCATGGTGAAAGAGCTTCGCAACTGTCTGGATGCGCCGCACTCTCCAAACGATAAAGCCCCCGGCAATGAGCGTGAAAAGCGATCCTATCCCTGCAAATATTCCGGGAAGCAGATAGCGCTCGGTTGAACTATCGATCGCGGCTCGATCCGGATCCGCTGGATCATACAGCACCTCGATGCGTTCGCCCTCATCATAGGCACGCCAGGACGTTGACAGGGACGAGACAAACTCGCGGCGCACGCCGTTGCGATCGGTAAAGGCGACGACCGGCGTATAGCTCACTCCATCGCTGTCGTTGGATCGGGCCATCTCGATCACAACGCCTTGAGTTTGCTCGGCGCTCGATGCGAAATTTGCGCTATGGATCATCATGCCAAAGCCAATCGCAGCGAAGATCACTCCGATACCGCCAAAGATGCTGGCAAACATCCAGACTGATCTGCCCATCGCAAAGACCTCCTCGTAATCGCTGCGCCTGGATCATTCCCGACGACGAAAGCGAAAATACCACACTTCGTGACCGAACTTTTCCCGCGCCTTTTGCTCATAGCGGGTTTCACACCAGCCTGAGGGGCGGTTTTGCCAGTCCGCTGGGCCCTCCACGACCCACTCGAACTCATCAGAAAAGCGCTGCATCACCATCAAGGCGTGCCGCAGATAGACCGCGTGGTCGGTGCCAAAGCGAAACTCGCCTCCCGGCTTCAGCTTGTCCGCAATCAGCTGGAGAGGGCCATCATTCATCATCCGCCGCTTGGCGTGGCGGGCCTTGGGCCATGGATCGGGATGCAGCAGATAGACCATTGTCAGCGATCGATCAGGCAAGCGCGAGAGGACATCCAGCGCGTCCCCATGATGCAAGCGAATGTTGGCAAGGTGCTGTTCTTCAACATGCGTCAGCGCTTGGGCAACACCGTTGATGAAAGGCTCTGCGCCGATGAAACCGTGATTTGGGAGCAGATCAGCGCGATACGCCAGATGCTCGCCCCCACCAAAACCAATCTCAAAGTGCAGCGGGCAATCTTCACCGAAGAGAGCCGTCGCTGTCACAGGGCCTTCTTTGGGCACTGCGATCTGAGGAAGCAGATTCTCGATCAGCGCCTGCTGTCTTGCGCGCAGGGGTTTGCCGACACTTCGGCCATAAAGCCTACTCAGTGTGGTGGGGTCGCCTTCCTTATATGCCGTCATGATATGAGCGATTGACGATCGACAACGCGCTTGTCCAGACGTCTCTAAATTGAGCAGATGGGTTGAGGGTGCGCGCTTCTTCTGTAAGGCGCACACCACGATGGATTATCTTCTCAACCTTCTCTCAGATGAGGCGCCTTGGATCCAGGCGCTCGTGGGTTTTGCAGCGCTTTCGTTAGCTGCGATCCTAGTCAATTATGTGCTGAAGTTCGTGATCTTGCGAGCTGCATCCCCCTTGCTCGATCGCAAATCCAACACGATTGACAAAGCCGCGACTTGGCTCGCCACTGTTGCGCCCTTGCTGGTCATGTCTAGCGGGATCGTTTTGGTCCCTTACTTGCCGGGATGGGTCTACACCTTTGTGACCCATGTCGGACAAGCTCTGATTGTTCTCTCGGTCGCCGCGGCGATCGTCAAGACGTTGACTTACCTCAACGAAGTGTATGAGCGCCGGCCCGAAGCGCGCAATCGGCCAATCAAGGGGTTTGTGCAGGTCATAAAGATCGTGGTCCTATGCGGCGCAGCGATCATCATGATTTCCATCCTGATCGATGAATCGCCGCTTCTGCTTCTTTCTGGCCTTGGCGCCATCACCGCAGTTTTGTTGTTGGTCTTCAAGGATACGATCCTCAGTTTTGTTGCGAGTGTTCAGCTTACGACCAACGACATGCTGCGTGTCGGGGACTGGATTACGATGCCCAGTATGAACGCGGATGGCGATGTGATCGATATCTCGCTCCATACTGTGAAGGTCCAGAATTTTGATAAGACCATCATCACCATACCGACCCATCGCTTGGTGTCAGATAGCTTTGCGAACTGGCGCGGAATGGCTGAGTCTGGCGGGCGACGGATCAAACGCTCGTTGAGCATTGACCAAGGCACCATCCGATTTCTGACCGATGAGGAAGTGGACGCGCTGAAACGCTTTCAGATCCTGCGCCCTTACCTTGAGGCGAAGCGTGACGAGCTCTCGCATTGGAACACGCGCAATGGCTCGAGCGCTGAGGCCCCTGTTAACATGCGCAGGCTCACCAATATCGGGACATTTCGAGCTTACATCGAGGCATATCTTCGCAGCCACCCGAGGCTCAACGAGGCGTCCTTTACAATGATGGTCCGTCAGCTTCCACCATCCTCACTCGGGCTACCGATCGAACTCTATTGCTTCACAGATACGACTGTCTGGGTCGAATATGAGAGCATCCAAGCCGACCTCTTCGACCATCTCCTTGCCATCGTGAGCGAGTTTGATCTGGCGCTCTTCCAAGAGCCAAGTGGTGTTGATGTGCGACAAGTGCCCCCGGGCGTTGGCGCAGTTTAGGACTACTTTTCAGCAGCTTGTAAGAGAGGCTTGCGCTCGGCTCAGCAATCCCAAGGCCTTCCTCATCGTATTGAAGAGGCACGTTTGAGCGGGCTGGCATCGGGTACAGCAACGCCCGCGACCCTTTTGGGCCACGGGCGCGTTGTTCGCAGAGGTACCTTGAACGCTATCAGGCCGCTTCGGCCTCATCTTGTGGATCGCGCAGCACGTAGCCACGGCCCCAGACAGTCTCGATGTAGTTCTCACCGCCACATGCATGGCTGAGCTTCTTGCGCAGCTTGCAGATGAAGACGTCGATGATCTTGAGTTCGGGTTCGTCCATACCGCCGTAAAGGTGGTTGAGGAACATTTCCTTGGTCAGCGTAGTGCCCTTACGCAGGGAGAGCAGCTCAAGCATCGCGTATTCCTTGCCGGTCAAGTGAACGCGGGCGCTATCCACTTCGACCGTCTTCGCATCGAGGTTCACCGCCAGCTTGCCGGTGCGGATGATCGACTGGCTGTGGCCTTTTGAGCGACGCACAACGGCGTGGATGCGTGCAACCAGCTCTTCGCGGTGAAACGGCTTGGTCACGTAATCGTCAGCGCCAAAGCCGAAGCTGCGGATTTTGCTGTCCATCTCGGCGATGCCCGAAAGGATCAGAACCGGCGTTTGCACCTTGGCAACGCGCAGTTTCTTGAGGACATCATAACCATGCATGTCCGGCAGATTCAGATCGAGCAGGATGATGTCGTAATCATACAGTTTGCCGAGATCCAGGCCTTCCTCGCCCAGGTCCGTGGAGTAGACATTAAAGCCTTCAGTGGTGAGCATGAGCTCGATCGCCTTGGCGGTTGTCGGCTCGTCCTCAATCAAAAGCACGCGCATTATATGTCCCCTAATTGCCCCATGGCTGGACTGGCTGGTCGCGGTAACGCCTCGCTAAGAGGTGTTGTCATGTATTAACCACACAACATCTGAACGGAAAAGGTTAATTTCGCGTAAACCCAGCTTAATCCACGAGTCGCAGGGTTTCTACCTATGTGGTTTTCCCGCAACGAGGGCTTGTTGGACACACCTGGCACACTGTCTAAGGGCAAAAACTGGAGCGCTCTGGGATCAGACTGACACGAGGGTATGCCCGCTGGGGCCAAGGCTAGAGATACTAAACTCATCACCCTTCAGCCTAGATACCCGCGCGCCTGTAGGAAAGACCGTGCCTTGCCTCAGAGCCCCGCGATCTTTTTCGCACGTCGCCTTTGAGCGCTTGAGCCAATCCCTATCGCCTCGCGATATTTGGCCACCGTGCGCCGCGCGAGATCAAAACCTTCTTCCTTAAGCATGTCGACAAGCTTCTGGTCTGAGAGCACCTTCTTGGGATCTTCAGCATCCACCAACGCCTTGATGCGGGCTTTGATTGCCTCGGAGGACGCGCCCTCTCCGTCGCTTGAGGCGACCCCGCTGGAGAAGAAGTATTTGAGTTCGAAAGTGCCGCGCTCACACCACACATATTTGTTGCTGGTAACGCGGCTCACCGTGCTTTCGTGCATCTCGATTTGTTCAGCCACTTCGCGCAGCGTTAGCGGTTTGAGTTCCGAAACACCTCGGCGAAAGAACCCGTCTTGCTGCTTTACGATCTCCGCGGCTGTCTTGAGGATGGTCTTTTGCCGCTGATCAAGTGCGCGGATCAGCCAATGCGCATCCGCCAGCTTTTCCTTGAGCCACCCTTGCGCCTCTTTGTCCGGGGAGCCATCGCTTAGCTCGACATAATAATCGCGGTTTACGATCAGGCGAGGCAGCGTCTCTTCGTTAAGACTGATATCCCATCCGTCATTCCCGTTATCCTTGAGGAGAATATCAGGGACGATCGCGCTCTCGCTGGCAGGAGCAAATGCGAGGCCAGGTTTGGGATCATACTGGCGCAGCTCGCGCAGCATATCCGCAAAGTCTTCGTCATCGACATCGCAAAGCCGCTTCAGTCGCGTCACCTCTCCCTTGGCAATCAGCTCGAGATTTCCAATCAGCTTTTGCATACAGGGATCGTAACGATCGGCCTCGTGCGCCTGGATGGCCAGGCATTCAGCCAAGTCACGTGCGCCAACGCCGCTAGGATCGAGCGACTGCACTTTGTGCAATGCGCTCTCCACCGCATCGATATTGGTGCCAAGGTCTGTTGCCACGTCGCGAAGGTCGAATGGCAGATAGCCCGCATCATCCAACAGGCCAATCAGATGACTCGCGATAAAGCCCTCGCGCTCATCGCGAACCGCTGCGCCAATCTGAGCAAGCAAATGCTCACCAAGAGAGACGCTGGCCGCCTTGCTCGCTTCAAGGCCAGGCGCATCTTCGCCCGAGCCGTTTATCCCCGCCG
>JBCBOW010000038.1:0-9446 GCA_039821045.1 Pseudomonadota bacterium | reverse complement strand
ACCATCATGATCGCAGCGGTGCTCATCTTGGCGGCTCTGGGGCTGGAAAGCGTCATTCAGCTCCCGCTCTGGCTCTTGGTCATCATCTGGGCGCCGCTCACCATGGGGACCGTCCTGTTCGCGCTGCGCCTGGCGAAGACGGCGAGCGTCTATCAGCAATTCGAAGCGCGCGATCTGAAAGGCCCCCGATCATGATCCGACACGTGCCGATTGTGCCCACGATCATCGTCCTTGCCGCGGTGGCCACGCTCGTTTCCCTGGGTATCTGGCAATTGGGCCGCGCAGAAGAAAAGACGCGCCAGATGATCCTCTATTCCAAGTCCAGCGCGATCGCTGAAGAGGCGCCCTTTCCCATGAATGGGGAGGGTGAGGATGTGTGGTTTCGTTGGAGCCGACTTGAGTGCCCGCGCGTGATCGACATTCAGCCAGTCGCGGGCACGGCCGCCAGTGGCGCGAAAGGCTGGGCGATGCGCGCAACGTGTGAGGAAAGCACCGGCGAGACGGCGACGGTTGATATCGGTTTCTCGCGGGCGCTGGATCCGCCGCAATGGCAGGGAGGGACCATCACCGGGTTGATCGCTCCCGGTCCGCGCCTGGTTGCCAATCCACCCGCGGGTGATCTTCAGCCGCTGGCTGAGCCCAACCCAGCCGATTTGCCCAACAACCACTTCGCTTATGCGGGCCAATGGTTCTTCTTCGCGCTTACGGCGCTGGTTATCTACGGATTTGCTCTGCGCGCCCGCGCTTCGAAGCACAACTGACGCAGCGTCAATCTTGCCCCAGCCCCGCAGCGCGTCTAACCCGCGAAGGCTATGGATTACGTCTCAACGCGCGGTTCTGCCCCGACGCTCGATTTCGAAGGTGTTACGCTTGCCGGGCTTGCCAGCGATGGCGGGCTCTATGTGCCGCGCGAATGGCCGCAATTCACGCGCGCGCAGATTATGGAGATGCGCGGGCTGCCTTATCATGAGCTTGCCGCGCGCATCATGCAGCCGTTCGTTGCCGGAGCTCTGAGCGAAGAAGAGCTGAGCGCGCTGTGCCACACAGTCTACGGTTCCTTTGGGCATAAGGCGGTGACCCCGCTGGTGCAGATGGACGAGCAACACTGGCTGCTAGAGCTCTTCCACGGGCCCACGCTCGCCTTCAAGGATGTGGCCTTGCAGCTCCTGGGGCACTTTTTCGAGACCTTCCTTGCGCGGCGCGATGAGCAACTCACCATTGTAGGCGCGACCAGCGGCGACACGGGCTCGGCTGCGATCAACGCTGTCGCCGGGCGCGACCGGGTCGAGATCTTCATGCTCCATCCCGAAGGCAGAGTGAGCGAAGTCCAGCGCCGCCAGATGACAACCGTGCGCGCGCCCAATGTGCACAACATCGCAATCGCAGGCAGCTTCGATGACGCGCAGCGCCATGTGAAGCGGATGTTCTCTGATGCGGATGTGAACGGCCCGCTCAACCTTGGCGCGGTGAACTCGATCAACTGGGCGCGGCTGATGGCGCAGGTGGTCTATTATTTCTACGCGGGGCTTCAGTTGGGAGCGCCTGATCGCGCGGCGGCTTACAGCGTGCCCACGGGCAATTTTGGTGATGTGTTTGCCGGCTATGTCGCAGCGCAGATGGGCCTGCCGATTGAGCGGCTGATCGTGGCGACCAATATCAACGATATCCTTCACCGCGCGCTCAAGGATGGCGACTATTCCGCCGGGAGCGTCACGCCCACGATCACGCCTTCGATGGATATCCAGGTGAGCTCGAATTTTGAGCGGTTGCTGTTTGATTGCGGCGGGCGCGATGGCGCGGCGATGGCGGAGCAAATGCGCGGATTTGAAAGCGCGCGCGCGATGCAGCTGACCAACAGCCAGCGCGAAGGCGCAGCCGCTTTGTTTGCCAGCGCCAGCGCGAGCCCGGAAGCGACCACGAAGGCGCTGCAATGGGCGCATCGCAATGCCGGCCAGGTGATCGATCCGCACACCGGTGTGGGCCTTCACGCGAGTTTGGCGCTTGCCGAAGACCACACAATCGCGCGCAGCACCCCGATTGTTACGCTCGCGACAGCGCACCCGGCGAAATTCCGTGATGCGGTCGAGCGGGCGGTGGGCATGCGACCAGCGCTCCCGTCGCGCGTGGGCGATCTGTTTGGGCGCGAGGAGCATTTCAGTTCGATCAGCGGAGACTATGAGGCCGCGCGCGACTTTGTGCTTGAACACGCTGCAGGGCGCACAACAGAGCCCGCCACCGCGTAACGATGGCTGATATCAGCGAAACGCCGGTGATCATGCAATGCGCCGGGTGGGATGGCTATCGCCTGCTCGATAGCGGGGCCGGGCGCAAATATGAGGCTTTCGGCCCGCACGCTTTCATCCGCCCGGAACCGCAAGCGCTGTGGCAGCCGCGCTTGGCCGATTGGCCGGCGGCGGGCGAATTTGTGCCGGGTTCGGATGAGGATGGCGGCGGGCGCTGGGTGATGGCGCCTGGCGGCGCGCCGGGGGCGGGCGTCCCAGAAGCAGGGTGGGAGATTTCGTGGGACGATGTGCGCTTCACCGCTTCGCCTACACCGTTTCGCCACTTGCAGTTCTTCCCTGACATGGCGCCGGTGTGGGAATGGATGCGCGCGCAGCTTGCTGGGCAGACTGACGCGCAGACGATGAACCTGTTCGGCTACACCGGCCTTGGCACGCTGGCGCTCAGTCGCCACGGCGCGGTCACGCATGTCGATGCCTCCAAGAAGTCGGTGGCCCAGGCCCGCGAGAATGCGGCATTATCCGGCATGGAAGACCGCGCGATCCGCTGGTTGGTTGATGATGCAGCCAAGTTCACCGCGCGCGAGGTCCGCCGGGAAAAACGCTATGACGGGATCATCCTTGATCCGCCCAAGTTTGGTCGCGGGCCCAAGAATGAAACCTGGCGGCTTGAGGAAGGGCTTCCCGGGCTTATCCGCGATTGTGCCGCCCTGCTCGATGCCGACAGCCGCTTTCTCTTCCTCACAGTCTACGCGGTGCGCATGAGCAGCGTGGCGCTCGCTGGCCTGCTTGATGAAGCGCTCGCCCATTTGCCCGGCGTTGTCGAACACGGCGATCTTGCCGTGCGCGAAGAACCCATCGAAGGCAGACCGCTGCGCCTTTTGCCCACGGCAATTTTCGCACGCTGGAGCAATCCCGGCTAAGGGCGCTTCCAATCATGAACCAAACCGATTCGCTCATTCTCGAAGTTGCTGATCTCGAAGTCGATGTTCTTACCGGCATCTATTCCGAAGAGACTGGCAAGCCGCAGCCCCTGCGCATCAGCGTCCAAGCGCGCTACAAGGTCGCTGATCGCTACGATCCGGATACGCCGCTTGATGCGAGCAAAAACTACATGGACCTCAAATTTGCCATGTCCGATGGGCTTCCCAAGGGCGTGCATTTCAAGCTGATCGAAGCGGTTGGGGACCATATTTGCGAGACGCTGTTCGTGCAGGATGCGAAGGTCGAAGCGGTCACCGTCAAGATCGTGAAGCTGGCGATTGCCGAGGCGGGTGAGCAGATCGGGATCACGCTCCACCGCGAGCGCCCGGCGCCCTAAGAGCTTGCTGTGTCTCAGGTGGTTCACACGATCCCTGCTCTGCCCGAGGCCCCGTTAGAGGCCGCCGCGGCCTATTTTGCGGACCACCACGCTCAGACCTGCGCCCTCATCGCCGATGAGAGTGTGACCTCGCTGGTCGTGCTGATGGAGACGGCCGCCACGGATCATGATGCATGGCGCCGCGCGCTGGCCGGTGATCTTGCCCGCGCCTTTGCCCCCAGGCGCTGCAATGTGATCGGTGCGGCCAGCGAAGAGGCGGCGGCGCCGCTCCTGAGCTATTTAGAGGGTGCACATGGCCTCACAGGACAGTACCTTGCCAGCTATGAGTGAGATCAATACTCGCATCCCTGACCGTCTAAACACCGCGCGAAAGCCGCTGGTTGACGGGTTTCAAAGGCGCATTTCCTATCTGCGCCTCTCGGTGACGGATCGCTGCGATCTGCGCTGCACCTATTGCATGCCTGAGCGCATGACTTTCCTGCCGCGCAAGGAAGTGCTCACGCTGGAAGAACTGCACGATCTGGCGCTGGGCTTTATCGCGCGCGGTGTGAGCAAGATCCGCATCACGGGCGGCGAACCGCTGGTGCGGCGGGACATTATCGAGCTGTTTCGTGCGCTTGGCCGCCAGCTGGGATCAGGCCTTGAGGAGTTAACGCTCACCACCAATGCAACGCAGCTTGCGCGCTATGCTGATGATCTGGCCCGCGCGGGGGTTAGGCGGGTGAACATTTCGCTCGATACGCTCGATCGCGCTCGGTTTGAGCGGCTCACGCGGCGCGATGCCTTGCCGCAAGTGCTCGATGGGATCGCCGCCGCGCGCGAGGCGGGGCTTAAGGTCAAACTCAATGCGGTGGCGCTCAAAGGCGTCAACGAAGACGAGTTGCCCGAGCTCATTGGCTGGGCACACGGGCAGGGACACGACGTGACGCTGATCGAAGTCATGCCGCTGGGCGATGTCGAGGAAGAGCGGCTGGACCAGTTTCTCGGGCTCGATGTTGTGAAGGCGCGGCTGGAGCAGGATTGGACTTTGCAGGCGAGCGATGCGACGACAGGCGGCCCGGCGCGCTATTTCGATATCCCGGAGACAGGCGGCAGGCTGGGGCTGATCACACCGCATTCAAACAATTTCTGCGCCTCGTGCAATCGACTGCGCGTTACAGCGACCGGCCAGCTTTATCCTTGCCTTGGCGGCGGAGAGAGAGTCGATCTGCGCGCTGCCTTGCGCTCGGATGCGCCTGAGGCCAAGCTTGAAGCGGCGCTCAACGAGGCGATGATGATCAAGCCTGAGCGCCACCATTTCCGCATGGACGAACGCGGCGCAGCGCCCGCGCAGCCGCGCCATATGTCGCTGACGGGGGGCTGAGATGTCAGACGGCGTGGTCACCATACTTTTCCTTGGCCCCTTGCGCGATATGGCGGGCGAGGCCTCGCGCGAAGTGCCCGCACCGCTTGATTGGGCAGGCTTGCTCGAAGCGGTCGGCCCCGAGGTCGCAGCGCAATTGAGCGAAGCGCGGGTCAATGTCGCGTGCCGAGGCAAAGTGCTTGGCGAAAAGACCGAGCTTGCCGCGAAGGCGGGCGATGAAGTGGCGCTGCTGCCGCCGGTCAGCGGAGGCTGAGCCGCAGGGCGCGCGATGAAAGACGTCCGCCTCCTCACTGAGATGTTCATCCCCGGCACTTTGATCGGGCCGTTCACCAATGCCAATCCAGGGCTGGGCGGGGTCTGCACCTTTGTGGGCGAAGTGCGCAGCGGCGATGCGGGCGAGGTCGAGCGGCTGGAGCTCACGCATTACGAACCGCTCACCCTGCCGGGCATGCACGATTTGGCAGACACCGCCTCGGAGCGGTTTGATCTGATGGGCCTCTTGATGGTCCACCGCGTGGGCCAGATGTATCCGGGCGAGCCGATTGTCTGCGTCTCAGCCGCCGCGCGTCATCGCCGCGCTGCGATCGAGGCGGTTGATTTTTGCATGGACCACCTCAAGTCCGCCGCCTGGTTTTGGAAGCGCGAAATGCGCGGCGGCACATGGGCGTGGATCGAACCGCGCGAGCAGGATTACGAAGACTTGGCCCGCTGGGCCTGACCCTTCCGTTGCGGATTGATCGAAGTCAAAGACGCTGCTTCGGGTCGGCGGTAGCTCTTCTTCCATCGAAGGAGAAACGCCATGACCAAGCAGATTCAAGAAAAACTCCAAACCGGAGAGGCTCGCCTTGTTTCAGCGCCCGATGCGCGCACCAACGCACCGCGCCACCAGGTTGAGGTTGATCGCAATTTCGAGCTTCCCAGCGCGCTCTATGCCGCAACGGTCGGCTGCTACATCGCCTTCCTTGGTCTCATGCTCGCCAGTTTCGCAGCGCCCATGCTGGCGATCCCGATGGTGATCTTTGCGCTGTTCATCGTTGCCGGCTTCGGCGTCCCTGCAATCTGGACGCGGCTCAAAGGTAATGACAGCGCACCCCTCGGCATGGGCAGCTTCATGAATTCCGGCATCATGACCAACACCGGACGGTGCTCATCGCGCGATGCGATGGTTCAGATGCTTATTCTGCCGGCGCTCATAGTCCTGTGGGGCTGCGCCATTGCCCTGATCGCCGCGATAGTTGCCTAAACCCCCAAGCCTTAGCGACCTGCAATCGCGATCAACTGCGCGGGATCGAGCACTTGGATCCCGCGCTTTCCTTTGCGCATAATCGCGCCGGTATCCTCAATCTCGCCAAGCTTGCGGCTCACTGTCTCGATGGTGAGGCCGAGCATATTGGCAATCTCTCCGCGCGTTAGCGGCAGTTCAAATTCAACCGCGGCGTGGCACGAAGATTGGCTCGCCGAGCACGAGAAATCGTGGAGCAAAGCGGCAAGGCGCGTTTCCGCGCTGGCATGGCCGGTGAGCTCTAGCAGCGCGCGGGTGGCCAGCAAATCTTCCTGGCTGCGGCGCAGCAACGCGCGGGTGAGGGCGGGATAATTGGTGATCGCGGCTTCAATGTCGCGCCGTGCGAAGGTGCACAGGCGGCTCGGCGTAAGCGCGACGACATCATGATGGGCAAACGGCGCGAACAGCTCTCCAATAAAGCCTGACGGGTGGACCAGCGCGAGGATCTGCTCATTGCCCTCCTCATCAAAGGCGGCAACCTTCAGCGCGCCGCTGACAAGGGTCGCGCAGGCGGCGTCTTCATCGCCAGCGGCAAACAGCATTTCTCCGCGCTTCAGCTCGCGCGTGCGCCCCACGGCAGCGAGCGCATCGCGCTCCTCAGGCGACAGCACAGCGCAAGCCGCTGTTTCGCGAACGGGGCAGTCTGCACAAGCAAGTTGTTGCGTTGCCATTTGGGTTCCTCTCCTAAGGCTCGACCATTGCGCGCAGGGCGAGCAGGATGCGCGTTTGTGCGCTGACGTGATTGGCGAGGCGCGCTTGCGTGGCGGCAATCGAGTCGGCTTGGGCTGCGCCAGCCGCTCTAATCTGCGCGCGCGCTGCGAGTTGATCAACATCGGCCAATGCGAGACGGGTCTCGCTGCGATGGGATGTCAGATCAGCAATCGCGATCTGCGCATCCATCCAACGATCGCTGGCCGCGCTCGCCCCTTGCGCAGCGCGAGCAAGATCGCGCGCAGCGTTGGCCTTGCCTGTGAAAGCTGCGTGGGCCGCATCGCCTCGCTGCGCTAACGCCGCCAACTGCGCGCCAAGATCGTCTGGCAAGGGATCAACGCTATCCGCTGGATCAGCGAGAGTGACTTCCGGAACGCTCAGCGTTGCATTGACGCGATCATCGTCTGCTGAAGAGATAGCAAAGGAGGGATAACGGTCTGCATCAGCCGCACACGCCGCGAGGCTACCAAGAGCGGCGCAAGCGAGGGGCACAAGGAGAGAGCGCGTAATCATGATCCCGTTGCTGTCGTATCACGAGTGAGCGCTGGGTCAATGAAGGGTGTCATGCGAAGTTGACAATCAATTCGATGCACCGCTCAGCAATTTTGTATGCGAACAATCGTTGACTTGGCGCAGCTTCTGCCTTAACGGCACGCGTCTTTCCGGGGCTGCATATGTGCAGCGCCGCGATACCATTTTATTGGGCTGTCCGATCGAAGCGCATCACGAAGCGCGGGATAGGACCACCACAAGACTGAGAGTTAAAAGCCATGTTCGCGATAGTGCGCACGGGCGGCAAGCAATATCGGGTTGCCGCTGGAGACAAGATTGCCGTTGAGAAGCTTGCCGGAGAAGAAGGCGAGACCATTACGCTGGGCGATGTCCTTTTGGCCGGTGAAGGCGATACGATCGCTGACGCTTCGAAGGTGACGGTTTCAGCCGAGATCATCGCGCAGGCGAAGAGCGAGAAGGTTGTCGTCTTCAAGAAGCGCCGTCGTCACAACTATCGTCGCAAGGCGGGCCACCGTCAGCAGATGACGCTGCTGCGCATCACCGATGTGGGCACGGGCGGCGCAAAGAAGGCGGCTCCGAAGAAGGCAGCTGCGCCCAAGGAGGAAGCTGCTCCCAAGGCAGAAGCGCCCAAGGTTGAAGCGGCAGCTGAGACCGCAGCGAGCACCGGCGTAGACACAGCAAACCTTTCGCTGATCTCGGGCGTTGGTCCGGGCATCGAGAAGAAGCTGCGCGCCGCTGGCATCGAAAGCCTTGAGACGATCGCTTCGTGGGACGAAGAGACCGCAAACAAGTGGAACGAAGAGCTCAAGCTCGGCAACCGTCCGATCAAGGATGAGTGGGCTGTGCAAGCACAAGAACTGCTCGACGGCAAACCGCCGCGCGCTAAAGTGGATCAGGCCGAAGCGGCCGAAAACGCCAAGTCGGCTGAAGACAAGTAAGGACTAGGGACCCATGGCACATAAAAAAGCAGGCGGTTCATCGCGCAACGGTCGCGACTCAGAGGGCAGACGCCTCGGAGTGAAGAAGTTCGGCGGTCAGAACGTGATCGGCGGCAACATCATCGTGCGTCAGCGCGGCACTAAGTTCTACCCGGGCGTCAATGTCGGCATGGGTAAGGATCATACGCTGTTCGCGCTCGAAGAAGGCGTGGTCCGATTCCACAAGGGCAAGCTTGGCCGCAAATACGTGTCGGTAGACATGATTGCGCAAGCAGCCGAATAACCGGACGGTTCATTGACAGGATCGTCCAACGGGGCGGTCCTGGCCGGAAACTCAAACCGGCATCTAAGAGGGAGACAGGCCACCCCGCCAAAACGGGGGGAGCCGTCTCCCTCTTCGCGTTTCTCCCTCGTCTCGCCGTGTAATATTATGTCGCGGCCATGAAAACGTCACGCGTTTGGTCTATGGAGGATGGGCGTGGGGCGAGAGAGGGATTACTCGTGTTCCATCGTAGTGACCGATTGCTGTTGCGGCCCGTCTGGCCTGAAGACTGGAAAGGGATTTTGGGAGAGATCGCGGATCAGGCGATCGTCCGGAATCTTGCAAGCGCTCCTTGGCCTTATCGCGAAGACGATGCGCGCGCTTTCACGCAGCTTCCCATCGAGCCCCTCTATCCGCGCTTTGTCATGACGCGCGCGGATGATGCTTGTGTTGTGGGCTGCATCGGGATCGATGTGCTCCATGCGCCTGACACCGTCGACACAGCCAATACGGTTGAGCTGGGCTATTGGATCGGCCGCGATCACTGGGGTCAGGGCTACGCGACCGAAGCCGGCCGCGCTGTCCTCACGATCGCGCGCGCAATCGGGCACAAACGCGTGATCGCTGGGCATTTCGAAGACAATCCCGCCTCAGGCCGCGTCCTGCGAAAGCTTGGCTTTACGGCCACCGGGCGGCGCCTGATGCGCCATAGCTGCGGGCGCGGCGAAGAAGCGGAGACGATCGAATATGCGCTCGATCTGACCGCGCTTGACGATGCTGAGATTTCGCCAATGCCGGCGGTTGCCGCCTGAGCTA
>JBCBOW010000037.1:0-9474 GCA_039821045.1 Pseudomonadota bacterium | reverse complement strand
GGCCTCGCCGAAGCGCCCGTTTGGGGGCTTTTGGTCGCTTTTGCCGCGATCTTGCTATTTCTGGGCTGGTTTGGATCGCTGGGATAAACAAACGCTGGGCAATCAGCTGATCAGTGGGAGACAACAACGCATGCAAAACACCGATTTCATCCAGACAACTCATGTCGGCAGCCTTCCACGCTCCAAAGCCGTGACAGATCTTGTCTTCGCACAGGAAGCTGGCGAAGAGATTGATCAAGAGGAGTTTTCTTCGACTATGAAGGCGGCTGTCGCGGCAGCTGTGGCCCGCCAGAAGGAAGCCGGCGTAACTGTCGTCTCGGACGGGGAGATGAGCAAAATCTCCTACGCGACTTACATCAAGGATCGGATCACAGGCTTTGAAGGGGACAGCCCGCGCAGCGCTCCTTCTGATCTTGAAGAGTTTCCCACCTTCCTCGAACGGCAGGCAAAATCGGGGGGCACGCCCACTTACAAGCGGCCGACATGTGTGGGGCCCATCGATGTAAAATCGATGAAACCGCTCGAGGATGACCTTGCCAATTTCTCAGCCGCGCTCAACGCTGCAAATGGGGTCAGCGGTTTCATGAACGCTGTGTCTCCTGGAACAATCGCCCTTTTCCAGCCCAACAAATATTACGAGACGCACGACGATTATCTTGAGGCGCTCGCTGAGGCGATGCGGCCCGAATATGAAGCGATTGTCGAGGCCGGCTTCCAGATCCAGCTTGATTGCCCCGATCTGGCGCTTGGGCGGCATATGATGTTCAAACGCCGTTCGGATGAGGAGTTTGTCGAAAACGCCAACAAGCATGTCGATGCGCTCAATCACGCGCTGCGCAACGTGCCTCAGGATCGGGTCAAAATGCACATGTGCTGGGGCAATTATGAAGGCCCGCACCACCACGATGCGCCCATGGAAATGGTCTTGCCTATCGCTCTTCGGGCCAAGATCGGAGGCCTCTCTTTCGAACATTCAAACCCGCGTCACGCGCATGAATGGACTGTGTTTGAAGCCATCGATATCCCGGAAGACCTCTCGCTTATCCCCGGCGTAATCGATTCAACGACGCACTTCATCGAGCACCCCGAATTGGTCTCGCAACGGATTGAGCGCTTTGCAAACATCGTTGGACGCGAGCGCGTGATTGCCGGGACGGATTGCGGATTTTCGACATTTGCAGGCTATAGCGGGCTGGACGAAGACATTGTCTACGCCAAGCTTGGCGCGATGGCTGAAGGCGCGCGCTTGGCGAGCGAAAAGCTCTGGGCGTGAGCGCGACCTTCAAGCAGCGTCTGTCGCAAGGCGAGCCGCTTATCGGGACCTTCCTGAAAACGCCCTCGCCGATGATCTGCGAAGTGCTCGCTCGCAGCGATCTTGATGCAGTGTGCATCGATGCTGAGCATTCGCCCTTTGACCGGCGCGATATTGACGCTTGCTTGCACGCACTGAGCGCTGCGGGAATGACGAGCATCGTGCGCGTGCCAGCGAGCCGCGCGGAGTATATCCTGAATGCGCTCGATTGCGGCGCACAAGCGATCTTGGCTCCGCATATCTCGAGCGCCGATGACGCTGCACAATTGGTTGCTTGGACCCGTTATCACCAGGGCCGCGGCTTTGCCGGCTCCTCTCGCGCTGCTGGCTACATGGCGCGCGGCATGGCCGAGCACATTGCCCGTTCCAACGAAGCCGTTTGTGTCATCGCCCAGATCGAAGACCGCGCCGCGCTCGAAAACTGCGAAGCGATCATGGCGGTCGATGGGATTGACGCCTTCTTCATCGGCCGCGCTGATCTGACGGTTTCGCTTGGGCTCGACAATCCGAATGATCCGCAAGTGATCGAAGCTGTTGAGCGCATTTGCAGGGTTGGCGAGAAGCTCGGGCGACGGGTGGGAATGTTCACAGGCGACGTTGACGAACTGCCGAAGTGGCGCGAGGCGGGCGCGAGCCTGTTTCTGCTCAGCTCAGACCACGCGATGATGCTGTCCGGTGCGAGCGCGCTCACCTCTCAAGTGCGCGCGCATTTCTAGATGCGGTAAAACTGCTCGGCTGTTTTGCAGAACATCCAATCAATCTGCTCAGGCGAGAAATCCTGCACGATTTCGAGATAGGCTCGCATCGTGGGCTCGTAGTCACGATAAAGCTTATCGACGGGGAAGTTCGAACCAAACGCGATGCGCTCAGGCCCAAACAGATCGATCGCTGTAAGGATCAGCGGGCGAATGTGATCCACATCCCATTCGTGGCGGAACATGCCAAAGCCTGATAGCTTGCAGATCATGCCTTCAACGCCAGCCAGCGCGGCCAGCCCATCGCGCCAATCTTTGAGCGCGTCCTTGGAAAAATCGCTGGGGCTGCCCCCATGGCAAAGTGCGATTTTGAGGCCGGCAACAGAGCCAAACACAGCGGCTGCCTCACGCATCAGCGGCGGTGTCAGCTGCAGATCGAACGAGAGCCCGCGAGCGGCCAACTGCTTCAGCCCGGCGGAGAAGGCTGGATCAGCAAGCAAGGTATTCGTGCCCGACTTTGCGTCTTCTTCCGCGCTTCGCCCCACAATCTGCCGCACGCCGCGAAAGGCTGGGCTTTGTGCGTGAGCATCCAGCGTCGATGCGAGGTCAGGCGCGGTGCAATCGACAAAGCTGACGATGCCACTGGGCAACCCTGTGTCATCATATTGCGCTTGTAGCCAACGCGTCTCTTTGAGGCTGTCTTCCAGCGCCACACCCACTTGAACATGTACCGACTTCTCAACGGGCAGAGCGCCGAAGTCCTCGCGCAGTTCGTGAACAAGATAGTTGCGCTGGATGGGGGCTGGATCGCCGAAGAAGCGTTTGACCCCGCGCTCCATGAGCCACGGATAGTGACAATGCGATAGGTCCCACAAATGATGATGCGCATCGACGATCCGCGCAGGGACGTACATCTCAGCGCTCGCTCACGAGTTGCCTGTGCACCGCGATATCATCCCAGATCGTGACTTCCTGCACGATCCGCCCTTTGATCACGCGCCAATGCGTGATGCCCATGATCAATACCTTTTGGCCCGTCGGCTGACCGTATAGCCCATCGCCAAGATGCGTCCCAGCCAGAGCCCATCGCGCCGCCACATCGCGGCCCACCCCGCCAAGATAGGGCACGTGGGCACAATGCTCGAGCGCGATCACCGCGTCGGGTATCGCGCTGAAGAGCTCGGAATGAAGCGACATCACGTCTTTGAAACCATAGAGATCGCGCAAGGATGGGTACGTCGCGCGGACACGGAAGTCATAGGCTTTTGCGTAAGCTTCCGGGTCCCCGCTGCCCCAAATGGAGCCCAACACGTGCTCTGCAAAGGCGCGCGGATGATCCTCAGGCCGCATCGGCAGATCGTTTGTGCGAATGCCTTGATCGCTAACGCTGCGGTGGTGCTGAGCATGATGCGCAATGAGCGAAAAGCCGGAGGCCGCATCGGCCTGCGCCTGTGCGATCGCGACGGAGCGCGGTTCGTAGCCGAGCTGCAGCGCCATACCGGCATAATCGCGCGCGAGCCATTCCTCATAAATGCGATTTTCTCGACAAGCGCAGTCAGCGATCGTGATCACGCGGAGCTTCTTGCCGGTCGCCGGTCCAAACTCAGACGGGCCGAGATTGGTCATCGGGCTTGTTATAAGATGCGATGAATAAAACCCATCACTCCCATCATCAGACCAAACGACATTATCGGGTTCGAGGCGCCGATCCGGGAAGGCTTCAAGCGTTGCGTGCGTGTTCGCAATAACGGCTTCAACCCCGATGACGTCTCCCGCCAGCGTATGGATCGGGCAATCCTGCGTGTAATAATCGCGGCACATTTCGACGCGCCTTTGATGCCAGATTCGGTCGGTTATGCGGACGATGAAATCGGGAAAATCGACGAACTCGGGATCAAAGCCCGGCAAGTCCATGCGCCGGCCGGGAACAGGATCAAGCAGCTCTGCTTCGCTGGTGGTTGCCACTTCTGTGATCGGTTGGGGCGCGTTTGGTGTCATTGTGCGGTCCACCCACCGTCTACTAGCAGCGAGTGACCCGTCACCATGCGCGCGCCAGGCGAGCACAGGTAAACCGTCGCCGCTGCAACGTCTTCGATCGTGCCGACATGCCCGAGTGGAATCGATGCCTTTACGAATGCACTGAATTCAGGATCAGCGAGCATTGGCTTAGTCATCGGAGTTTCAATGAATGTCGGCGCAACGGAATTCACCCGTATCCCCTGCGGCGCAAGCTCAACGGCAAGCGCTTTGGTGAAGCCTTCAACACCGTGCTTTGTCATGCAATAGGCTGTGCGCCCCGGTGATCCGACATGCCCCATCTGCGAGCTTACATTCACGATTGCCGAGCCGCGCCCCATTTTCGCGAGCGCCGCCCGAGTAATCCGATAGAGAGCGCGCAGGTTGAGATCGAGCATGACGTCCAGATCCTCGTCGCTCACTTCCGCAATCGGCTTAGGACGGTTCGTACCCAGATTGTTGATCAGGATGTCAAGTTCGGCAAGCTGACCAATGCGATCAAGGAAAGCGTCTGAACTGGCGTCTTCAGCCCAAATCTCGCCGCGCTCGCCCAACTCACTCGCCAGGTCGTCAAGATCAGTCGAAGGCCGAGCAACACCGATCACGCGCGCACCTTCTTTGGCCAAAGCAAGCGCAATGCCTCGCCCCAACCCTTTGCTCGCACCCGTTACAAGGGCAGTGCGTCCTTCAAGACTGGTATCATTCACGGTGTGGCCGGGGGCTCGGTTCCGGTGACGATCAATACGATCGCTGCTTCAGCACCGTCGGTCTCAAGCGCGCGCGGAGCACCGGGACGTATCGTTGCTGTATCGCCCTTCGCCAACACTTCTTTCATCTCGCCCGACGCCAACCCCACCTCTCCTTTCTGGACAAACACGACCTGCGCTTCGTCAATTGAAGCAAGCTCGAGCGAGGAGCCTTTGGCAAGAGAGACCTCTTCGATCTGAAATTCGTGGGGCCAATTGAGCTTGCCTTGCGGGTGGACAAGCAGGCGGCGTTTTACCCCGTCCTGAGTATCTCCGGGGACGTCCTCATCCGAGATCACGCACACGTTGCGAAGTGCGTCTGCATCGAGCCGCTGTAATGCCGCAACTTGCTCCTTGGTGGTGCGCGGCATGGGAGCCATACCCTGGGGAACTGCCTCACCCTTCAACCTATCGATCAAGGAACCGTTCTCAAGCAAAACGAGACCATATTCTTCGGCCATGTCAAAGACATAAGGCGCCCACAAGACATGCCCCGGATCATCGCCGCCAAGCACCGCGAAAAGATAACCGACGTCTTCGCCGACATTCTCAAACCCGCGAAACAGCTGAGTGGGTATGGAAATGGCGTCACCAGGCTTTAAGGCAATACTGGCGTCTTCACCCGTCTCGCCAAGATCAAACGACCAGGTGCCGCTGTGCACGTAGAAAAATTCAGCGGTGTCGTGGCTATGCTGCGAATTTGTGCAACCGGGAGGCTGACGCGCTCCGCCGATGTTGAAACCGTGCGGGCGAGCGATGTGGACATGCTGATCGGGATTTTCCGAAACACCTGGGCCGATGATCGTGAAATTCTCTTTCTGATCAGAGCCCGGCGTGCGCGTGTCGATGAACGCATCATAGCACGGCTTGAGCTCGGCATAGCGAACGACATCGATCGGATTGTTGGCAGCGCCGTTTATCGACACTTTCGTTTCCCGTCCCATGCGCAATATCTAGAGATATTTTTGCATTCGAAGTCAACACTGACTATCGGCTGATTGCATGGGAGACACGACCGATCCATCAAATCCGCTCGCGCATCACACCGTGCGCATTGCCAAGGCACTGGCGAGAGCCTTTTCGGCAGCTTGGAGCGAGGGCTCCGAGGCAGGCATGGTAGCAGCGCTAAAAGGGATGGCAGCGCCCGACTATAAGTGGCGTGGCTCTTACCCATACGGCGAAATCGAGGGGGTCGATGCCGTTTGCGCTTCTCTCTACCGCCCCTTGCGCGCGATGATGGCGTCGCTTGTCAGACACGAATTCCTAGCAATAGCCGGGTTCAATGATGCGGACGAAGCGCACAGCGTGTGGTCTTGCTCTCTTGGCCATTTCACTGGCCCTTTCACAGCGCCCTGGCTCGGGCTTCGTCCCACCGGCAAGCTTGTGCGGCTGCGCTATGCCGAGTTTCACAGAGTTGCGGACGGAAAGATTGCAGAAAGTGCGCTGTTCTTTGATTTGGCTGATTTCCTCCAGCAGGTCGGCTTGGACCCCTTTCCAGATCAACTGGGCGCGCGCCACATCTTCCCGCCGCCTCGGCGAGGGCTATCTGGGCTTGGATCAGACAGCGCGGCGCGCGGGCGCGATACCATGGCGCTGCTCAATCGGATGATTGCTGATCTCGACCTGCTCAACAAGAGCGGGGAAGATACCTGCCCGCCCGAGTTTCTCGAGCGGACATGGCGCGCTGATATGGCTTGGTATGGTCCAGCCGGCATTGGGTCGATGATGTCGATCCCGCTCTATCAAGAGCAACACCAGTTTCCTTTCCGCCAAGGCCTGACCAACAAACAATATCTCGGGCATGTTGCGCGGATCGCTGAAGGCGACTTCGCAGCATTTTTTGGCTGGCCCAATCTGTCTAACTCTCCGAGGGGCGGATATCTTGGCCTTCCTGCGAGTGATGTGCGCGGCGAAATGCGCATCGTCGATGTCTATCGTCGGCAGGGCGATCGCCTGGCAGAGAATTGGGTGATCATCGATTTCCCATATTACTTCAAAGCGTTCGGCATCGATCTCCTCGCTAATGCCGTTGCCACGCAGGCCGCTTCCTGACCCGCGCAAAAGAAAAGGGGAGCACCACACACGCTCCCCTTCCCCCATCATCACTGTTTCAGCGCCCCGACGGGGCTGGTGCCGGGTGCTTTTGAAACGATAGCGTTCCTTAAAAGCGAGCGCGGAAACGCACGCCATAATTGCGCGGGAACAGAAATGATGTCTGCAGAAGGTCATCGCCGCCGTTGTTGTTTGACCGGCTCAGCACGGCTTCGTCTTCAAGGTTTTCTACGAAGACCTCGATCGAATAATCGCCCTCATAGGTGTCAAACACCAGACGCAGGTCAGTCTTGGTGAAGCTGTCCTGCTGTGCGCCCGGGTCAAGCGCAAACAGGTTCGAGGTGTTGAAGCCATCGCTGTAGTAGAATTGAGCGATCGGCGTCAGCGTCCCTAAATCGCCAAGATCAATCTCGTAAGACCCGATCAAGGTGAGCGTAAACTCCGGCGAGAAGGTCGTCGTTTCGCCTTCAAGATCAACAAACAGATCCTGCGTTCCGTTGTTGAGCTGATACGGCGTTGTTTGACCAAACTCGCCGTACTCGGAACTCACATAAGCTGCGATCGCAGAGAGGTTAAGCTCGGGCACCGGGCGCCAGTTGGCTTCCAAATCGATCCCGTAGACATCGATGGTGCCGCTGTTCTCCGAGAATGTGACACCAATTCCGGTGTTTGGATCAATCACCTGGAACTGTGCGAGCAGGTTGGAATATTCGGTATAATAGCCAGCCAAGTTGAACACGACCGTACCATCAGCAAGCCGGCTCTTGAGGCCAACTTCGTAAAGCGTTGATTCCTGTTGGTCCGTCGTCGTTCCGTTGTTGTTGATGACGCCTGAAAGAAAGCCGGTGGCTGTCGTCGCATAGAGCAGAACATCAGGGTTCACGTCATATTCGAGGGTCACACGATAATCGATATTGTCGAATGTCTCATTGCCCGTAGCAGCTCCTGGCGCGTTGCGATTAATGGCGAACACATCACGGCTATCGGGAATGATCAACGGTGCAGCGCCGGCACCAAATTCTGGCACGACCGTAACTGGGCCATCAGGCGTGAAGTTGCTTCCCCCGCCCTCAAGCGTCTTTTCTTCCGACGAATAGCGGATACCGCCCACCACCCGGAAAGCGTCGGTCACCTCAAGCGTACCTTGCGCGAAAATGCCGATCGTCTCGATATCGATGAAGGCGCTATCCGCGAAGAACCCGTTGAAGCTGCGATCGAGCGAAACGAGCGGAGTGGATGTCAGGACAGGCAGCTGCAATTGGGTGCCATCCGCTGCTAGGACAGGCTGGCCCGCATTATTGACAACCGGAACATTGATGCCCCGCGAGCTGTCATCGCGCTGCGTCTGGTTATAGATTGAGAAGCTGAAAAACGTCTCATCATAGGAGTAGTAAGCGCCAGCGGTGAGGTTGAAAGGCCCGTCAAAGTCAGTGTTGAAATTCAGCTCCTGCGTGAAGCTCTCAAGCTCCTCGTCAAAACCACCGATCGCATGGGGGCTGGCGCTGAAATCGAAGTCAAACCCGAAGAGGTTCTGGAAGTCGGTGTAAGACGTGATCGACTTGACCGAAACCGCGCCCAAATCAAGGTTCATCTCAAGACTGAAGACAGTCTCTTCAAGATCAACGTCAGGAACGTAGTCCTGCTCGATCGTGTAGGGTCCCGTGTTGGGCAGACCGCTGTTAGCGGCAAAGTTTGCCGGAGATTCGCCCGCCCCGCGGTTGGGGTTGGCGCAATCCTGTTCAGAACCAAACGCATCGGTTTGCCCCGAAGGCGTTACGCCGCGGCACAGGAAGGTGTAGCCGAAGAGCCCCGCCTCGCGGCCGTCTTCTGCGGTGTATTGGACGCGCGCGATGAGATCGAAGTTATCCGTCGGCTCCCACAGCAAGCTGACGCGGAAGCCCTTATCATCCTGTTGACCGATGTCCGGCCCGGCTAGGTTCTCGATATAGCCGTCACTCTTGGTAACATAGCCTGCACCCCGGATGGCGAGGGTATCGCCGATCGGAATATTGAGAAAGCCCTCCCCGCGGAAGGTATCAAAGCGCTCATAGCCGACTTCGACGCCGGCGGCGAAATCGCCGATTATTGGCTTGTTGGTCGACACGTTGAGCGCGCCGGCAAATGTGTTGCGACCATAGAGCGTGCCTTGCGGGCCCTTGAGGAATTCGACCCGCTCGACATCGAAGAAAGCGCGCGTCTGCTGAGAGGCTCGCGCCTTATAAACCCCGTCGACAAAAGCGCCGACGATCGAGCTGTTGTCGCCGAACGTGTTTGAAGAGTTTGCGCCGCGCACGTTGAACTTGGCGTCGTTCCCGGTGAAGGAGAAGTTCACCCCGGAGGTGACAAGCTCGAGACGAGAGACATCGTTGATCCCGGCTTTATCAAGCGCTTCTGCGTCAAACGCCTGGATTGATGAGCTGACGTCCTGCAGGTCTTGCGCGCGCTTGTTCGCGGTCACGATGATCACATTGCCGCCATCGGTGTCCTCAGCCGTCTCGGAGGCCTGAGCAAAGGCTGCGCTTGGCATCGCGATCGCGATGGCCCCTAGCGATACACCAGCCAATGCTCGCTTCGCAGCTGATGTTCTCGACGCTGCGTCAATTGCCTGGATCATCTTTTGATACTCCCCTTGTTGGCCGAGTTGCCGTGGCGC
>JBCBOW010000036.1:0-9577 GCA_039821045.1 Pseudomonadota bacterium | reverse complement strand
GTAGGGGCCAGATGCGCGAGATCGTCGGGAGTGAATTCACACTCAAGGCGGATCTCATCCTGCTTGCGATGGGCTTCATCGGCTCGAAAAAGGCCGGGATGCTTGAGCAAGCGGGCGTCGCGATGGAGCGCGGCCGTGTGACAGCTGATACCGAGAATTACGCAACCGATGTTCCGGGCGTGTGGGCCTGCGGCGATATGCGGCGCGGGCAAAGCCTGGTGGTGTGGGCCATCCGTGAAGGCCGTCAGGCCGCGCGCGCGGTCGATGAAGCGCTTATGGGAGCGAGCGAGCTGCCGCGCTAAGAAATAGAACAACAGCCGACATTTTTTGGGGTGAAGAAATGAAACAAGCTATCTTTGACCATCTTCCGCCTGCGACGGTCATTGCGATCTGGGCCATCTTCGGATTGGCGCCCGCGTCCGTTGCGGAACAGGGATGGCTGTTTCCTGCGGTCGCCTTCGGCTTCATGGCGTTCATCCAGCTGATGGAATTCGTGCATGAGCGGCATGAGGGCTGGCGCATCACCGGCAAGGAATTCGCGACCGACTTCTTCTATATGCTCCTCGTCATCTTCGTGATCAGCGCGCTTGTCGAGATCGCGGTCGACGGCCCGCTGGGCCAAGCCAAGGAAGCGCTGGGCATCGCAACCCCATGGATCACTCAGCTGCCCTTTCTGGTCCAGGTTCTCATGATCATGCTGATCTTCGAGTTTGGCCAGTATTGGATGCATCGCTTCATGCACAACAATGAGGTCTTGTGGTCAACGCACGCCCCGCATCACCACGTGACGCAGCTCAACGCGCTCAAGGGCTTTATCGGCAATCCGCTTGAGCTGTTCCTGATCGGTCTGAGCGTCATCGCGCTGTTCGATTTCACGCCGATGGCATACCCGGCGGCGTTCCTCTCGCTAGGGGCCATCGCGCAATATGCGCATGCCAATATCAAATCGAACCCGCCCATCTGGTTCAGCTTTTTCTTCACCACGATCCGGCATCACAGCCTGCATCACACCGCGCTGAGCTATGAGGACACGCGCTGCAACTATGGCAATTCCATTATCTTGTGGGATCGTGTTTTTGGCACGTTCAAAGAGGGCGAGTCCGAAGTGGTGGGGCAGGATGATCGCCGGCGCTTGTCGATCAAGGAACAGTGGCTCTTCCCGATCACCTTCTTCCAGAACAAGCGGCGCCAGGAAGCAGCGGAGTAGCGGCTGGGCGTTGACTTCGCGCGATAAGGCGCGTTTCACTGGGCTGTGACGGCCTCCAGCGCGCATCCCGACGATCCACATTTCGTCAACCGCTCCGGTTGGCTGCGAGCCGCTGTGCTGGGCGGAAATGATGGGATCGTCTCGGTTGCTTCCTTGGTGATGGGGGTGGCGGCGGCGTCCTCTTCGCGAGAGACAGTGCTGATCGCAGGCGTCGCCGGCCTAATTGCGGGCGCCCTTTCGATGGCCGCGGGGGAATACATCTCCGTCTCCTCGCAAGCCGATCTCGAAAAAGCCGACACCGAGCGCGAGCGATTAGCGCTGGAGGCAGCCCCGCAAGAGGAATTTGAAGAGCTCGTCGCGATTTATGTCGCGCGCGGACTGGCTCACGGGACCGCTTGCCAGGTCGCGCGCGAATTGATGGAGCGCGATCCACTCGAGGCGCATTTGCGCGATGAACTTGGCCTTAGCAAAGCGCAGGCAGCGCGCCCTGTGCAGGCTGCGGTGGCTTCAGCGCTGGCGTTCTGTACTGGCGCAAGCCTGCCCGTGCTGGGCATCGTCTTTGCACCCTTTGATCTGATCCTCGCCACTGTTCTGGCGCTTTCCCTCGCCGCGCTCGCCGCTCTTGGAGCGCTCGGCGCGTGGTCAGGCGGAGCGCCTCTTGGCCCAGCGATCGCGCGTGTGGTTTTGTGGGGCGCCTTTGCAATGGGTCTGACCGGAGCAGTCGGCTGGTTGTTCGGTGTCAGCCTCGCGTAACGCTCTCGCTTCCTCTCACAAGGCCCAGTTGATCGCGCCGCGCCCCTGCGCTTCCAAAAACGCATTTGCCTGGCTGAACGGTCGCGAGCCGAAAAAGCCGTTGTGCGCGGAAAGCGGGCTGGGATGAGGACTTGTGAGAACCAGATGATGCGCACCTGAACCCAGGCTCTTGACCCGCCCGGCCTTTTTCTTTGCGTGGCTGCCCCACAAGATAAACACCGTCGGCGCCCCGCTTTGCGCCACAGCGCCGACTAAAGCGTCCGTGATCGCATCCCAGCCGCGCCCGGCATGGCTCCCCGCTTGCCCCGCCTCCACAGTCAGCGTGTTGTTAAGCAGCAGCACGCCTTGCTCGGCCCAGCCGGTGAGATTGCCATGCGAAGGGCGCGCCAGGCCAAGATCGCTTTCCAGCTCCTTGAAGATGTTGACCAGCGAAGGCGGAACCCGAACACCCTCTTGCACCGAAAAGGCGAGCCCATGGGCCTGGCCTGCGCCGTGATAGGGATCTTGCCCCAGGATCACGACGCGGACTGTGTCAGGCGGCGTCAGCGCCAGCGCTGCAAGCCGAAGCCCGCGCGGCGGATAGATCGCTTTGCCCGCAGCCTCCTCAGCGCGCAGCCACCCGCCAAGCTTGCGCGCTTCGGCTGTCGCCAAGATCGGCTCTAAGATACCGCGCCAGCTCTCCGGAATCGCTTCTTGTGTCATGCCTGCGCTTGATAGAAGTCTGCGGCTATGCCGCGCTACACAGGCCTTCCCCTCTATCCCCAATGGGCGTAAGGGCCATCTCTGATGACAGTGCATTTTCATGAAGAAGACCTGCCCGCAGGGGTGCTCGAAGGCACCAGCGCGCTCGCAGTCGACACCGAAACCATGGGCCTTATCACGCATCGCGATCGGCTCTGTGTGGTCCAGATCAGCGATGGCTCGGGCGATGAGCATCTCGTGCGGTTTAGCCCGGGCAGCGAATATGAAGCGCCCAATCTGACCGCGCTCCTCGCTGATGAAAGCCGCGTGAAGCTGTATCATTATGCGCGCTTCGATTTGGCCGCGATCCAGTATTATCTCGGGGTCATGGCAGGCCCGGTGTTTTGCACCAAGATCGCGAGCAAGCTCGTGCGCACCTACACCGATCGCCACGGGCTGAAAAATCTGGCGGGTGAACTGCTGGGAGCCGAGATTTCCAAGCAACAGCAAAGCTCTGACTGGGGCGGGCCCGAACTCAACGATGCGCAGCGCGAATACGCCGCCTCGGATGTCCGCTTCCTGCACGCTTTGCGCGATGAACTGACGATCCGGCTTGAGCGCGAGGGCCGCATGCATCTGGCGCAGGCTTGCTTTGATTTTGTGCCGACACGCGCTTTGCTCGACATTGCTGGCTGGGCGGATCGCGACATCTTCAGCCACGAATAATCAGGAGCGCGTTGAGAAGCGATCATGGTTATGAAACGCCGTATTGAAACAAGCGAAGCGAAAGCTTTGCGCAGCCGAAGGCAGCACTTTGCAGCGCCCGGTGGCTCGCATGACAAGCTTGTTGGGTTTCTCGCGCGCGTGCTGCCCATTGGTGTAGGCATCGTCGCAGCGCTGATGATCATCACTCCGCTCAGCCCGCGCGGCGAAGTCAGCTTTCTGCTCGATCGCAACAAGGTCGCTGTGATTGATGAGCGGCTGAGCGTGGACAACGCCATGTATCGCGGGCGAGACGAAAGCGGTCGACCGTTTTCGATTCTTGCAGGCGAGGCCATCCAGCGCTCGAGCGCGGAGGGCCTTGTGCGCATGGATGTTCTGATCGCTCAGCTGCTGCTTGATGATGGCCCCGCTCGGCTGAGTGCGCCGGGCGGTATATATAACATTGACGAGGAAGTGGTCGATGTGGACGGGATCGTCGAGCTGACCACAGCGGATGGATATACGATGTCAGCCAGAGGGGTCGTTGTCGATCTTGAAGCGCGCACCATGGAAGGCGATGCCGGCGTCGAAGGCGAGATCCCGGCGGGCACATTTTCAGCCAATTCGATGCGCGCGGATTTGTCGGAACGCACAATCAGGCTCGATGGTAATGCGCGCCTTGTGATGTATCCAGGCCGGGTAAACCAGATGAGGATGCCGGAATGAGAAGTTCCACTCTTGCCAAGCTTTCCGCGTGTTACGCCGCTGGCGGTTTTGCTCTTGGGCTCGCTTTGATGGCCGGGATGGATTTGTCGGCGCAGGGCCGCAGCAACACTGGCATCGCCGCGCACAACACCCGGGCGCCGGTCAACATCGATGCGGGCACGATCGAATTGCAAGACCGCGCCAATCGTGTCGCTTTCTCGGGCGATGTCATCGTTACCCAAGCCGATCTCACCGTGCGTTCTGCGCGCATGGTGCTCAATTATCTCGACGAGGGATCGCTCGAGTTGCAGCGCTTAACGGCTGTGGGCGGGGTCACCGTTACGCGCGGCTCTGAACGCGCGAGCGGCGATAGCGCGGTGTATGATTTCAATCGTCGCATCATCACCCTTGCAGGCAATGTCCGCCTCAAACGCGGCAGCGATACGCTCAATGGCGGCCGGCTTGTGATTGACCTTCAGTCCGGTCTTTCAAGCGTCGACGGCAAAAGCGCCGGCGGCTCAGGCGAGGCTGGTTCGGGCAATGGCAGGGTGACGGGCACCTTTAGCGTGCCGCAGGGCGAGGACGAGGATCAAAAAGAGCCCTAAGCTGGTTCAGAGTGAAGCGGCATAAAGCCTGAAGAGCTCAATAGGCATTATCGTGGCGCAGGACCCAAATCGTTTTGAGCACGATCTGAACATCGTTTCGAAGCGTCCAATTGGCGACATATTCAAGGTCTGACTGGAGCCGGTCCGTCAGATCTTTCTCCTGCTCCGTTGCGCCGCGATGTCCGCGCACTTGCGCCAGCCCGGTAAGGCCAGGTTTCAGGCAATGGCGCTGCCAATAGGCGTTATCGACTTCCCAAAAAAGCTTGCTGTTCGCGCGGCTGCCCAAAGCATGAGGACGCGGGCCGACGATCGACATATCGCCAAGCAGCACGTTGATCATCTGCGGCAGCTCATCAATGCTGGTGCGGCGGATAAAGCGCCCGATCCGCGTGATCCGATCATCATCGCGCGCGGTGGAACGATCGCCGTTTTCATCAAGCTTTTCTTCGCGCATGGAGCGGAACTTATACATGTTGAAGAACTGATTTCCGCGGCCCAAACGGCGCTGTACGAACAGCACAGGGCCGCCATCTTCAAGCTTGATCAGGATCGCCACCGTCACGAGCAAAGGCGACAAGACGATCATCCCGGCCAACGCAACTGCAATATCAAACACACGTTTTATGATGCGACCGCGAAGGCCCAGGGGTCCGGTCGAGACCACCAGCGTTGTCTTTCCCTGATCCTCATAGCGATGCACGCCCATTGCGCCCAATGCATGTGCGGGCTCGCTCACAATCTCGCCATAGACGCCTGTGGATTTGAGCAAGAACGCCCATTGCTCGCGCCGTTCACGCGGGCAGCTGACCACAACCTGATCCTGATTGCGAAGCAATTTGCCCAGCCGATCGTACATAAACGGGTCGTGGCTGGTCGGATCAAGATCGTATTTCGCCGCTGAAACCGACACCGCCGTATCGAGCCCAAAATCCGGTCCGCCGTCCTTAATCACGAGCTGATTGCGCACTTTGCCGCCCCAGTAATGCTGCACAACCATCGCAAAAAGGCGTCGAACAGCCGTGAAGCAAAGCGCGAACAGGATGAGGCCTAAAGTGAGGGAAATCCGAGAAAACTGAGCGTTTGACTTAGTGTAGAACGCGATGAAATTGAGCAGTGCCGCCGAGATCGCGAGCGCGATCAGACCTTTTCGCGTTGCATGCATCCAGTCGGAAAGGGAACGCACGCCGTATGTGCCGTTGTACAGCGCAATAGTGAAATAGACCGGCAGGAGCAGCTGCGCTGCCAGCATCGCGCGCGGCGCAAATGCCACGCCTTCATAAATCTGGGAGGCCAATCCAAAGGCAAAGTGCATCACCAGAGCATCAATCGCGAGGAGCAAGGCATAAGCACGCAATCTGCGCCGTTCGAGCGATGGCGCTATCTTGCGTTCGACGCGATCCAGTTGTGCGGCATCGAGCGTGATACCGGTCAGTTTGTTCATAATTGCTCGGCCCTCAAGGCACGCTTTTTAGGGGAATATGCTTAGCACCGGGTTTACGCGATTGCACTGGCATATTGCGATTGCGAAAAGGAGGCTGTCCGAAACTGCTATCGTTTGGCCGCGTATCGCGAAATCTCAGCGAGGTCATGCGCCAGCAACAGGTCCGCCGATTGACTGTTTTGCAACAGCGCGCGGTGAAGCGCGATCAGCCGCGGAATGAGCCGATCAAGCTTGGTTTCTTGCGATCCTCGCTGAGCGGGCCGGGTCCAGGCGCTAAGCTGTTGGCGGATAGCGTTTTTCTCTCGGAAGAAGATGCCAAGCTGCGCCTCTTCTCCTCGATTGAGGCGATCGATCGAGCCGCGCGGGCCCACTTTGGCGGCGATCTGTGCCAATTGCGCTGCTCTGCGCTCAATCGCCAGCAACAGGCCGACAGGGTTAAGGCCAAGCTCGTGCATGCGCCTCAATTCTGTGGAAAGATGCTGAGTCTCGCCGCTCAGAACAGCGTTAACGAGCGGTTGGAAGCCATCTTCCTCAGTCGAAGCGCCGATGGCATCGTATTCTTCCGGACCCGCAGCGCGTGGCGATTGCGGATCCGCATCGCAATACAGCGCAAGCTTGGTCACCTCCGACTGCGCCAAGCGCACATCAAGCCCGGCCGCGCGCGCAATCCGCTCTGCAAGATCGCCGCCAAGGCGCAAGCCAGCCGCATCCGCCATAGAGCGCACAGACGATGCAACCGCGGCCAGATCAGGCGGGTAAAACATCGCAACAAGCGCATCGCTGCGCTTTTCCAGCAGCTTGGCCGTGCGCGCTTTATCGGTCGCACCCGTGGCAACGATAAACACGGGCACGGCATCACCCGCTCCCGCTTCGCCGGTTTCGATCAGGGCTTTGACCGCATCATGCGCTTCATCGCCATTGGCGCGCACGAAGATGTGGCGCTTGTCTCCAAACAGCGATCCCGAGCGCGCTTCATCGCCGAGCCGCGCTGGGTCTCGCTTCAGATCGCCGCCCGAAATATCAATCCGCTCGCCCGGATCAGGCAAGGCCGCGATAAGCTTCGCCGCGGCAGCAGAAGCGCCCGCTTCGTCCGGCCCGCACAAAAAGGTGATCAACGCCTGATCTGAACCGCGCGGAAGGCCGCGCGCAAAATCGGTATGCTTGGCTTTCACTCGCGCGCCATCAGGGCTGCTGCTGCGCCCGTTCGCGCAAGGTCAAAGCCACTTGGGTTGCCATGCGTTCCGCGACTTCTTTGGCGAGGTTTTCAAGCGCAGTCTGTTCCGCGGCAATCGTCGCGTATTCGCTTGAGACCACATCAATCCCGGCATCCGATCCAGCGGTCGCATCGAGCAGGATCTCCCCCGTGCGCAAGTCAACCAATTGATAGCGCGAGCGCAGGATGCGACGTTCGCGGCTGATCGTGTCATCGTTCAAGACGCCCAGGGCTTCGAGTGAATCGTCGAGGCGCACGTCAAGGCGATAAACCGGGCTTGCTTCCCCGCCAGCGCTGAACCGTTCGACCAGAGCATTGCGGACCAGCCAGCCATCGCGCCCCGGGATCGCGGGCACATCAATCGCCGCAAGGCCCTGAGCAACGCTGGCGCTTGAGCCGCCCGCATACATCGGCTCAAGCCCGCAAGCCGAGAGCGCAAGCGCGCTGGCAACAAGGCTCGCCAGCCGTGTCATGTGACGATATTCACCAATCTGTCCGGCACCACGATCACCTTGCGAATTTGCGCACCATCGATCGAACGCTGGACCTTCTCGCTCGCCAAGGCAAGCGCCTCCAGATCCTCTTTCGCAGAGCCCTTGGGCGCGGTGAGCGTGTCGCGCAGCTTGCCCTTGTGCTGGATCGCGATGGTGACTTCATCTTCGATCAGCATCGCAGGATCATGCTCGGGCCACGGCGCATCTGCGATCAGGCCGGATTGCCCGAGCTTTTCCCACAGCTCTTCAGCGAGATGCGGCATCATCGGCGCGACAAGGCGCGGCAGAGTCTCAATTGCGAACTGCCGCGAAGCGCTGGGCTCGGCCTTTTCGGTTGCGCCGACCAATTCGTAAATCCGCGCGACCGCCTTGTTGAAGGCCAGCGCTTCGATATCCTCAGCGATGCCGACAATCGCCTGATGCACCTTGCGCGCGAGCGGCTTGTCTTCCTTTTCAGGCGCATCGTGAGAATGCTGGCTGACAAGACGCCAAAGCCGCTGGACGAACCGCCCGCAGCCCTCAATGCCCGCCGCTGACCACGGCAGATCGCGCTCGGGCGGGCTGTCAGACAGCATGAACCAACGCACAGCGTCCGCGCCAAACTCATCAATGATCGCGTCAGGATCAACGACGTTCTTCTTGGACTTCGACATTTTGACCACGCGGCCGGCAGTGACAGGGGCGCCGTCTTCAATCGCGATCCAGTCCGCGCCATCCTTGCGCACTTCGTCCGGGCTCAGCCAGCTGCCATCGCCGAGCGCATAGGTCTCATGCGTCACCATACCTTGCGTAAACAGCGCGGCGAACGGCTCTTTGACGACAAACTTGCCAATAGAGCTAAGCGCGCGGGTCCAGAAGCGGGCATAGAGCAAGTGCAGGATCGCATGCTCGATGCCGCCAATATAGTGTTGCACCGGCATCCACTTGGCGATCTCTTCCGGATCGAAAGCTGCATCAGTGGGCTGCGAGGCAAAGCGCAGGAAGTACCAGCTGGAGTTGGTGAATGTGTCGAGCGTGTCGGTCTCGCGCAGCGCGGGTTTGCCGCTGATCGGGCAGGTCGTGTGCTTCCATGTCGGGTGGCGTTCGAGCGGATTACCCGGCGTCTCGAAGTCGATATCCTCAGGCAGGGTTACGGGCAGCTGATCGCGCGGGACGGGCACGGGGCCATGATCGGGCGAATGAATGATTGGGATCGGCGTTCCCCAATAGCGCTGGCGCGAAATGCCCCAGTCGCGCAGGCGCCACACGGTTGTGCCTTGCCCCCAGCCGCCCTGCTCTGCGCGCGCGATTACATCCGCCTTGGCATCCTCAACGCTCATGCCATCGAGAAAGCCGGAGTTCACGATCACGCCGTCGCCCGGCTCCGCCTCATTGCCCATCGGCGCGTCCGCTTCCGAGGCGTCCTTGGCGACCACCCGCGCAATCGGCAGCGCGTATTTGGTCGCAAACTCAAAGTCGCGCTGATCGTGGCCCGGCACGCCCATGACCGCGCCCGTGCCGTAGTCCATCAATACGAAGTTCGCGATGAACAGCGGCATCGCCTCGCCCGTGAACGGGTGCTTGGCGGTGATGCTGGTGCGGTAGCCGAGCTTCTCCGCCGTCTCGAGCGCAGCAGCGGTGGTGCCGCCTTTCTTGCATTCCTCGATAAAGGCCGCGACTTCGGCGTCATCAGCGAGCGATTGCGCCACCGGGTGATCGGCGGCGACCGCAACAAAGCTCGCGCCGAAGATCGTATCAGGGCGCGTGGTGTAAACCGGCAGCTTCGAGCCGTCCGAA
>JBCBOW010000035.1:0-9602 GCA_039821045.1 Pseudomonadota bacterium | reverse complement strand
TTAACCATCAAAGTCCATAAGCACACTCCTAAGAGGTACATCATGCCGTATTAAGGGGCGTAGAGGCGCATGGACGACCTGCTGGCGGACTTCGTCGCAGAAACACGCGAGATGCTAGAGGCCAGCGAGAGCGAGATCATCGCTTGGGAGGCCAATCCGGCTGATGGCTCGCGGCTGGATGCGATTTTCCGCTTTGTTCATACTGTGAAGGGCAATTGCGGCTTTTTCGATTTTCCGCGTCTGGCTGCGCTCAGCCACGCGGCCGAAGACGCGCTCGCAGATGTGCGCGCAGGGCGCCGCGAGCCGGACAGCGCGCTCGTCTCTGCCGCGCTCGCCATCATTGATCGCATCGTTGAGATGGTCGATGGGATCGAGGCGGAGGGGGAATGCCCCAAAGGCGATGACAGCGCGCTGATTGCTGCGCTCGCGCCCAACGCCCAGTCCAAGACAGGTGTGTCTGATATTGTGCCAGCCTCATCCAGCGATGATGCAGACGACGCAGGCAAAGACGACACAGGCAAAGACGACACAGGCAAAGACGACACAGGCAAACATGCCGACGCAGCGATCCCGGTTCAGCGCACAATCCGCTTGCCAGTGGACTTGCTCGATCGGGTGATGAGCGGCGTTTCGGATATGGTGCTGGCGCGCAACGATCTTGCTCACCGCCTGCGTCAAGCCGGCAACCAGCCAACAATTGACGGTCCGTTTGAGCGATTGACCAGCATTCTCTCAGATGTGCGCGACGCGATCACGCGGATGCGCATGCAGCGGATCGAGGGCGTGTTTGGCGCGCTTCCTCGGCTTGTGCGCGATCTCTCCGGTGAGCTTGGCAAACAGGTCGCGATTGATCTGGAAGGCGGCGATGTTGAGCTTGATCGCGAGATGATCGAGATGATCCGCGATCCGCTCACCCACATCATCCGCAACGCGATCGATCATGGGATCGAAGACCCGGAAACCCGCGCGGCAACAGGCAAGCGCGCCATCGCCTTGCTCACCATCTCCGCGCGCCAATCGGGCAACACGATCTCGATTGTGGTCAGCGATGATGGGCGCGGGATCGATGAAGCCAAGATCATCGCCAAAGCGGTTTCAACAGGTCTCGTCACGCAGGCCGAAGCCGCCAAGATGACGCGTGAGGCGATCCTTCAGCTCATTTTCGAACCCGGCTTCTCCACCGCTGAAAGCGTCAGCTCGGTTTCCGGGCGCGGCGTCGGGCTGGATGTGGTGCGGCAAAACCTCGAAAAGGTTGGCGGCAGCATCAAGGTCTCCAGCACGATTGGCCTTGGTACGCTGTTCACGCTGCAAATCCCGCTCACGCTCAGCATCATTGCGGGCCTGACGGTCGAAGTCAGCGATCAGCGTTTTGCGATCCCGCAAAGCTATGTCGAGGAGATCATTCACGCGTCTGCCAAAGCGCTCGATTTCACCCGCATGGGCGAGACCTCGCTGGTAACGTTCCGTGGGCAGCGCGTGCCCTGCCTCGCGCTTTGCGGCGTGCTTGGCTTGTGCGATAGCGACCTTGCCGAAGGTGAGCGCACCATGGTGCTGCTGCGCCTGGCCAGCGGCGATCTGTTCGCGCTGGCGGTCGATCGGATTCACAGTCATGGCGATGTCGTGGTTAAGCCGCTGGCGCCTGCGATCATGAAGAGCGGCCTTTATGCAGGCTCCACCTTGCTGGACGATGGCCAGCCGGTTTTGCTGCTTGATGTGACCAATATCGCGTCAAACTATGGATTGATGTCAGACACGCGCGCCCGCGTTCGTGTGAGCGGCGACGATGAAGCCGATGATGCGCAGCGCGATGTTTGCCGCGCGATGCTGTTTACAGATTGGAGCGGCCGGCGCGCTGCGATCCGCCTTGAAATCGTCCAGCGCATCGAAACCGCACCTGCAAGCGCGGTCGATCTCAGCTCGACTTCGCCGCGGGTTGTCATCGATGGGACGATCCTGCCGCTTATCGGTCTGCCCGATGGGCCCTTGCCCGCCGAAAAGCTGCGTTTGCTGCGGCTCAGCGATGGCGCGTGCGAATTGCTCTATGCCGTGCGCGAGGTTGACGATGCAGCCGAACTGACCCAGCCGCTCAAACCTGCGCCGGATGATCCGCTGGTCGAAGCGATCACGCTGGTTGATGATCACACGGTCGCGGTGATCGATGGGCACGAGATTTTCGCTCAGTATGGTGAGCCGCCTGAGAATGTGACGAAGCCGCAGTGCCGTCTGCCCAATGGCGATTGGGCGCGCACCATCCTGACGCCGCTTGTCGTTTCGGCGGGCTATGAAGTCGTCGGCGAAGATGAGGGCGATGAAAACACGCTTGCAATCTGGTTTGAGGACCAGTTCGAAGTTGCAGCGGAGCTCGATATCGCCATCACCGGGCCTGTCATCCGGCTGCGTGATCACCCTGATGCGCCCGCTAAAAGCAACACCATCTACCGCTACGATCGCGAAGCCTTGATCGCAGCCCTGCGCGAAGCGCGCGCACTCAGCGCAAATGAAGCTGCGCCAACCGCAGCGCGCCAAGGAGAAGCCGCATGAGCGAATTGCTGGTCATGGCGCAGATTGCGGGCCGTCGCTGCGCGCTCAATGCGGATGACGTCAAGTCTGTGATTGAGCTGGGCACGATTACGCCAGTGCCGCGCGCGCCTGCTTTCATCGCCGGGATCACCGCTTTGCGCAGCCAGACGCTGACCGTCATCGAGTGCCGCCGTGCGCTCGGATTCAGCGAGACGATTTGGCCCACCGATCACCGCGCCGCTGTGATCGCTATTGCCGGCCATTCCTATGCGCTGATGGTTGATGCAATCGAAGACATAACCACTGCCCAAAGCAGCCCCGATAAAGTGCCCGGCGGCTTTGGCCCCGAATGGTCGCGCGCGGCGACAGGCATGGTGGAGACGACCATAGGGCCCGCCCTTCTGATCAGCCTCAACGCCCTTATTGCAGGCCCGGAGCCTATCGGCGCTGCTGCTTAATCCAATAGTTACCGCTCTCACTTACGCTCTACGCATTCCTGGTTGGAAGGTCCCAAACACATGAAGACGTGCCTGATCGTTGATGATTCCCGCGTGATCCGGAAGGTTTCGAGGCACATTCTCGAAACCCTCGGCTTTACCGTCGACGAAGCGGAAAACGGCCAGGAAGGCCTTGATGCCTGCGAAATTGCGATGCCCGATGTCGTGTTGCTGGATTGGAACATGCCGGTGATGACGGGGATCGAATTTATCACTCAGCTTCGCCAGCGCCCCGGCGGGGACAAGCCTAAAGTCGTGTTTTGCACCACCGAAAACGATGTCGCGCATATTCGCGAGGCAATCTCTGCGGGCGCAGACGAATACGTGATGAAGCCGTTTGATCACGAAACCCTCCAAATCAAATTGCAGCTCGTAGGCTTCGCGTGAACGCACCGACCACTTCTCCCAGCCGCCCGCGCAGCCCTTTGCGCGCGCGCCCTGCGATGGAGGGAAAGGCTGCGCCTGAAGCAAGCCAGGAAGCGCGCACGCGCGTCATGATCGTTGACGATTCGCTGACTGTGCGCACCATCTTCAAGCGTATGGTCGAAAGCGCCGGCGATATGGACGTCGTCGCCACAGCCAGCAGCGCAGAGCGCGCGCTCGCGATGCTCAAGACTGACCCGACTGATGTGGTGCTGCTTGATCTTGAAATGCCCGGCATGGGCGGGCTCGAAGCGCTGCCCTCGATCCTGAAAACCGCTGAAGGCGCGCAAGTGCTGGTGGTCTCCTCGCTAACCCCTGATGGCGCAGAACACACCGTGTCGGCGCTCTCGATGGGCGCTGCGGACACCATGCTCAAACCGCGACCGGGCGGGTTTAACGAAGACTATCGCGCGCAATTGCTCGGCAAGATCCGCGCGCTTGGCGGAAAGTCCGCCGATGCCAGCGCTTGTTGCGATAGCGCACAAGAACCTGAGGGCGAAGCCGCACTCACCGAACCCCAAGGCGCTCAGTCAGCCGTCGCTGACCCCGGAGCGATCCCGATCTGCGCGCGCACGCCTGAGCTCATTGCCATTGGCGCTTCGACGGGCGGGATCCACGCGCTCAACATCATGCTCGGCGGGCTGCCACGCGATTTCGAGCTGCCGATCCTTATCACTCAACATTTGCCCTCCTCCTTCATCCCTGTCTTCGCGCGCCAGATCGAAGCGGCATGTGGGCGGCCCACAGTGATCGCGGAAGACGGCACCGAAATCCGCAAAGGCAAAGTCGTGATTGCCACGGGGCACGCGCATATGGTGGTGCGCCGGGTGGGCGATCGTCTGGTGGCGAAGACCTTGGTAGAGCCCGCTCGCAGTGGCTGCCTGCCGTCCGTCGATCCCATGCTTGAAAGCGCCGCGCAGGCTTGCGACGGGCATGTTCTCGCGGTGATCCTCTCGGGGATGGGCCGAGATGGGCTTGAAGGCGCGCATGAGCTGGTCCGTCTGGGCGGGACTGTGTTTTCACAAGATGCGGACAGCAGCGCAGTATGGGGCATGCCTGGCGCTGTCGCCAAAGCGGGGCTGACCAGCTACGTGGCCAGACCAGCGCATCTCGCTGTCGCTGTCGCCGCTCAGGTCTCTGCGCGCGCTGTATCGCGGGCCTAAGCTAATCGTCCGCACGGTCTTCGACGTTTCCATGGAAGCCAGCCAAGCCTCTCTTCAGATCATCGCGGATCTGCTTGCCGAGCACACCGGGCAGCAGCTCACGGAAAACCGCCGCTGGCGCGTATCGAGCGCGCTCTCAGGGGTGTTTCGCGAACACGGCATCAGCAATGTCGATCAGCTTGTGTGTTTGCTTGATGAGCAAAAGAGCAATTCAGCACGGCGCAATTTGTCTCAGCGGATCGTTGAGGCCTTGCTGAACAATGAAACTTACTTTTTCCGCGACAAGCCGACTTTCGACCAGCTCCCTTCCGACATTCTTCCTGAGCTTGCCAAGCGCCGCGCCACAAGCAGACGGCTCTCGATCTGGTGCGCGGGATGCTCGACGGGCCAGGAAGTGCACTCGCTCGCGATGCTGTTTTGCGAGGATCAGGAGCGCTGGCGTGGTTGGTCAATCGATATCCTTGGCACAGACATTTCAAGCCGGGCCATCGATACAGCGCGCGGCGGGCTTTACACTCAATTCGAAGTGCAGCGCGGGCTTGGCGTAACGCAAATGCTGCGTCATTTTGACGAGACGCGGCAGGGCTGGAAGATTCGCGAAGAGGCCCGCAGGTTTACGCGCTTTCAGAAGCATAATGTTTTAATCGAGCCGCCCGCCCAGCACCGTTTCGATCTGGTGCTGTGCCGCAATGTGCTATTGTATTTCGACCGGATCACCCGCGAACGCGCCTTTATTCGGCTCGCCAGTTCGATGGCAAGCGATGGCTTTCTTATGCTTGGCGCCGGTGAAACCGTTGTCGGGCAAACTAGCGCCTTCGAACCAATCGCCGAACGCGCCAGCATTTATGAGCTGAGGCCGCGTCCCTGGGCGCAGGATGCAAGACCCGCCTTCACGCTTCCCGAAACAGCCAAGAAGCGCGCGGCAGCAGGCTGAAAATCCGCAAAGTCTGCAAGCAATTTTGCTTAACAGACCCGCCCGATTTTTACGCTTCTTTATCCATTGATCTTTAGCAATTCGCGCCATCGCAGAGACGGCGCAATACAGGGGCGCCAAACGAGGAAATCTGGTGTCCGATATACGCAAACCCTTGCGCCTGACGCCTCTAGGGTTGGTTGGCGTTCCGCTTGCGGTTCTCAGCCTTGTGTTTGGCCTCATCACAATGGTCGTTATTGCAAGCGACCAGATCGAATTCATCTCGCCCGCGCCGCTCCTGATCGCCGGCTTTCTAGTATACGCAGCGACCTTGTTTCTTCTGGCCACAAGCGGCTTTGCTAATGTGCGTGAGCTTACATCGCTGGGCTTCACCGATCAGCTCAGCCGCCTGCCCAATCGCCGCTCGCTTCATGAAGATGTTACCGCGGTGTCGCGCGGCGATGAAGAGGTTGCGATTGCGCTCATCGATCTCGACAGCTTTAAGGTGGTCAACGACCATTATGGCCACTTGGTAGGCGATATGCTGATCCAGGGGTGCGCTGGCCTCTTGCGTGACGCCTGCGGGGAAGAAGCGAGGTGCTACCGTTTGGGCGGAGACGAATTTGCAGCGGTGATGTCCGGCCGTGCTGCGGGAACAATCCTCGAAGGCATTTGCCGCGGGTATCTCGAGCAGCTCGCAAGCCCTGTAAGCGTGGATGGCCGCGGTATCGTCGTCGGCGCGAGCGTCGGGTTGGCCCGTTCCTTGCCGGGCAATCGCGTGCCCTCCTCGGAGCTGTTGCGGCGCGCCGATGTGGCAATGAGCATGTCCAAGCGCGGCGGCAAGATGCGTTGCACCTGGTTTAACGAGAATTTTGATCGGCGCCGCGAAGCGGTTCGAGAAATTGAAGATGATCTGCGCAGCGCACTCGAAGCGCGCGAGTTTGACCTCCTCTATCAGCCGCTGGTTGATGCCGAAAACGGTCACATTGTCGCAGTGGAATCGCTGCTGCGCTGGCATCGCGAAGATGGTCGTGAGATCGGACCGAACACTTTCATCCCTGTCGCTGAGGAATCAGGGCTGATCAATCCGATCGGACTTTGGGTGCTGCGCCAGGCGATGAGTGATGCGCTGCGGTGGGGCGACATAACACTCTCAGTGAACATCTCAGCGGCGCAGCTGCGCAATCCGGAATTCCCGATCAAGCTGGGCGAATTGCTGGAGCAGACCGGGTTCCCGCCAAAGCGGCTGGAGCTCGAAATCACCGAGACATGCCTTGTGCTTGATCCGATCGTTGCCGAGCGCAGTCTCGATGTGATCCGCGGCTTCGATGTCAACATCGCGCTCGACGATTTTGGTACCGGCTACGCCTCGATCGGTTTCCTGCGGCAATTCCGCTTTGAAAAGCTCAAACTTGATCGCAGCCTGGTCTCGAAAGCTGAAAAAGACGATGGCAGCCGCGCAATGATGCTTTCGAGCATTGCCATGGCGCGCGCGCTTAAAATGGGTGTCACCGCCGAAGGCGTCGAGACGATTGAGCAGGCGGACATGGTGCGCCTTGCAGGTGCGGACCAGATCCAAGGCTGGCTTTACTACAAGCCTCTGCCCGCGCACGAAATTGACCGGCTTTTTCAAGCCCAGGTCACCGCTCAGAACATTCGCAAATCATCCACCGGAGGTCAGGCGGCATGAGCGCCTTGCAGGACATTGCTGTCGATATCGAGGCCGAGCGCGTTACTGCGGTTGCTGACGAAGACAGCCACCGAGAGAAGCACAGGCAAAGCGCCCGCCAAGGCTGGCTCAATTGGTTTGACGCGCTTTCAATCGGCAAGAAGATCCAGACTTTCTTGGGCGCCAATCTCGCCTTCACGCTGCTCGCAAGCCTGTTTGTGGTGTTTGGCTATTTCCAGCTTGCCGACCGCGCCGAGGAAGTGACCAGCGAACTTGAATATGCGCTCGATGCCGAGAGCCTTGTGACCATCATGAGCGAAGCCCACCGCCATTCAGAGCTGCTGGTGGTGACACGCGAAGAAGTGCATGCGCGCGCTGCGCTTGATAGGCTGACCGCAGCAGACGCGAAAATCAACGAATTGCGCAACAAGGTTCGCGATACGAATATGAAGGCGTTCGATCGGCTTGGCGCGGTGGAGGCTGTTGTCGAGGATTTTCGCCGTCAGATCGCGAGCTTGCGGTCAGGCCAGACCTCCGCGATGCAGCGAGAAATGCAAGCCAGCGAAGTCCAGGCAACCGGCAGTTTCGCGCTGGAGGCCGCCCAAGATCTCTCGCAAATGCTTAAGGCAAATACGATCAGCGTCTCGGAAGAGAACAGCTCTCTTATCGCGACATTTCTGACAGCATGGGTTTTCTTTGCCGGTCTGCTCGCGTTCCTCACTCTTGTCGCCGTTCGGTATTTCGATCGCTCTGTGGGCGCTGTCCTCAAATCGATGACTAATGAAATGACCAAACTTGCAGCAGGCGGCAAAGACATCTCTTTTCCCGGGCGCCATCGCCAGGATGAAATCGGCGCTATGGCCCGCGCGATGGAGGTGTTTCATCGCGCCGGCATCCGCTTGGAGCGGCTCAGCCGCGAGCGCACCGAGCAAGCCAAGGCCGAGCTCGAAGAACAAACGCGCATGCAGGTTGAGCGCGAGGAAGCGCGCCTTGAACGCGAGCGCATGCTGCGCAATCTCGCCGATCAGTTCGAAAGCACCGTTGGCGATGTGGTGAGCAGCGTCGCTGAAGCCTCCAGCCAGCTCCAAACAACCTCAACGATGATGGCAGACACGGCCGATGCCGCGAGCGAGCGAACCGCCGAGGTGGTATCCTCCATGGAAGAGGCCAACTCCGGCGCCACCTCCGCCGCTGCCGCGAGTGATGAGTTTGCCCTGTCCATTGGAGAGATCAGCCGCCAGGCCGCGTCGTCTGCCGAGCTTGCGCGCACAGCGACCCGATCCGCGGAAGAAGCTGACACCACGATTTCCGCCTTGTCGCAATCCGCCAGCGAGGTTGGGCAGATTGTCGAGCTGATCCAGACGATCGCTCAGCGCACCAACTTGCTCGCGCTCAACGCCTCGATCGAAGCGGCCCGTGGCGGAGAAGCCGGGCGCGGTTTCGCGGTCGTGGCGAGCGAGGTGAAAGAGCTGGCCATGCAAACCAGCCGAGCGACCGAGCAAGTCGCACAGCAAATCCGCACCATGCAGGATACCACCGGCGCCAGCGTCAGCGCCTTGCGGAACATTGCGACACAGGTGCAAGAGCTCGAGACAACCGCAGTTTCAATTGCTAGCGCCGTCGATCAGCAGTCTGTCGCCGGGCAGGACTTGGCCCGCAGTATCGATCTTGCAGCGCGGGGCACCGAGCAAGTCACAGAACATATAGAAGAGGTACGCGATCTGTCGCTTTCGACCGGATCAGCAGCCGCGCAAGTGCTGGCAAGCGCGACCAATCTCGAAAACCAGGCATCCGTCCTCAATGTGCAAGTGAACGCTTTCCTCTCCAAGGTGCGCGCAGGCTAAGCATCAAGGCGAAGCAACAGGCTTCGGGGTCTTGAGCCCATGGTGGCGCGCGAAAGGCGTTATTAACGAATTTCATTCAGATAGATGAGGGATTTCTAAACCGGGGGATCAGTATTCATGAATATGATGAAAGTGCAGGACGAGCGCGAGGGCCTTTCCGCGCCCGCTTTTGTCGACATGGAAGCACCCGGTGAAACACATGCTGCGCCTCGATCGCGGATGGGGAACGATACGCAGTGGGACGGACTTGGACTTGGCTCAGACCCAGAAGCCGAGCCGGCGCAGCGCACGAGCCTGTTCGATCGCTTCACCTGGCTGCGCAATCAGCGCATCGGCGCCAAGGTCAACGCAATCTTTGGCATTTTTATGGTGCTGAGCGGTGCGGTCGCCCTGATCCTTACCGTGGGCCTCTCGGATATCTGGCTGCGCTATCACAATTCAGCCGCGATCCAGCAGTCCATCGTCAGCGCAAGCAGCCTGGGCGGCACTGTGGGCGATCTGCGCTACAACACCTCCCGCTTTCTGTTTGAACAAGACCCGGAAGTGCTGCGCCGCCAACGCGCAGCCTACACG